>CAYXCE010000173.1:0-3604 GCA_964463395.1 uncultured Pseudothermotoga sp. | reverse complement strand
TCTCACAGGTTCGATCGCAAAGATCTTTCTGAGCGAGGCAGTCACCGAGATCACGAAGATAGAACAGATCATAGAACCGTGTGACCGAGCGCGTGCTGAACCACACGTGCTCGGCCTTATAGATGCCGACAGTTTTCTCTGCATGAGAAGGTGGATCTACACGAAGGATCTTTCAGAGCCCGCCTATTACCTCATGCTCTTCATGAGGGGCGATTTGGACAAAATCCGCGCCTGAATCAGTACATCACCGTGAAGACCGTGACGAAGTGAACGAACTTCAACGACTTGTCCACGATGCTCATCAGTCCAACTCCAAAATGCTTGTACCTATCGGGTATGTCCACTCCGAGCAACTCCTCGAGCAGGGCTATCAAACCACCGGGCTTTTCGATCGTACCGGCGTGCTGTGGCACCAGATCCCAAACCACGCTCACCTTCAAGAACGCACCGGTGAGTGGTGGTAGTGGATTGGGAACGTCTGATGTACTGATCTTGAGAAACTTAGAGCTGGCACCCAGAGACCAAGACAGTGGTGCATTACCGAAGTTGTAGAGAAGAACACTCTTTTCTTGTGGTAATCCTGAGAAGAACACGAGCACCTGCGGCGTGACAGAAAGTCTCGATACGTTCGGTTGAGGTGGTATGGGACTTTGCTGTTGCAATGGTTGAAGTTGCGCCAACGCTATGATGGATACTGTGATCAATAAAATCACGAGCAACTTCATGATTATCCCCCCTTCAAATGAACTTGTACACCGGGGGGATTAGAAAAACATTAGAAGGAATAACTCATCCTCAAGACGGCGTGGGGAACAAAACCGTTCAGATTCACCGACGTTCCAGCGCTCTCCACGGAAAAATATTTCAACCCTCCACCGAATGCGACGGAAAAATTCTCACTCAAACATTTCTCGAAAACGACCTTTCCACCGAAGACGTGACCTTTGAAATCGGCTGGAACTATCTCTTCTCCGAGGAGAAACGAAGTCAGAACGAATTGTGTATCAGCACAGATGTGCATCGCAAGATCCAGAAAATTCATCACGAACAGTCCTTCTCCTCCCAGACACAAGAGATTGAAACTCAGATTTTCACCTTCAAACTTCAACGATACACTCTGTGAAGAAAATATTGCACCGAACCTCAACCCGCGGAACAACCCATAATCGAGGGCCAGTTGAACTCCGTAATTGGTGAACATGTCGAGCGTTCTCTCTTTTCCGTCGAGAACCATTTTCCCTTTCAAGGCTACGCCCAAGAAAGAATCGAAATTGATGAAAACATTCGCAAAAATGGAAAATGTGACCAAGACCACCAGAAAAAAGAAAATCTTCTTCATCTTGTCACCCCCACAGAAATGATAACTCTGAAGTCTTCTGATCGCGCAGTAAAATTTGTACCCATCGTCAAAAGCTCACATCAAAACCACAGCTTTTCAGAACCCGCTGAAGCTCTTCCGTCAAGCTCGCATGATCTTGCAAATGAATGGTCCTGAAACCCAAACTCTGTGCCGTTCGAACATTCTCGAGCTTATCGTCCACGAAGAGGCTCTCTTCAGGTTTCAAGCTGTATTTCTTGATCAATTCAAGGTAGATCTCCTTCTGCGGTTTTGCGAGTTTCACATGCGAAGAGATCACCATGCCATCGAAGAATTTGAAAAAATCATACTTGTTGTACACCAACTCGAAGTTCTTTTCACTGAAGTTCGAAAGTATATACAGTTTGAACCCTTTCTGCTTCAATTTCGGTATCAATTTGATGTTCTCTTCGATCGGTGTCAAGAGGTTCGGCACCTTGTCTTTCATGTGCAGGATGTACTCTGAAAGGTGTGGAAGTTCTTTCAACTTCTTCTGCCAAAGTTGTTCTTCTAAGAAGACGCCTTTGTCCATCAACCACCAATCTTCACTCTCGAAGACTCTTTCGTTGAGCTCGTCGGCCACATCTTTCGGAAAAATTTCGAGCATGTATTTGTACGGCTCCCAACTCAACAGCACCCTTCCAAGATCGAAGACGATGTTTTTTATCAACTCACTTCACCCCTTCAAATGAATACCTTGCGGAGAGAACAACACCTTTTTCCATGGCAACCTCGACGAGTCTCTCTATGGCCTTCTCCTTCTTCTTGGCCTCCACTATCACATCGATCCTCCTACCACTGAAAAGTTCTTCCAAAGCCAAGAGATCTTCGAGCTTTATCCAATCTCCGTGCTCACCGAACCTCTTTGAAGTCGACGAGAGGTGAAACTCTGGGATTAAAGTTTTCCAACTGTCTAAGATCTTCTCGGTCTTCAAGTTCGACGGGTTGAGAGTGTGATGATAGTGATCGAAAACCATTGGGAGATCCAGCCGTTCGCACAACCACAGCACTTCTTCAGCGTTGTAGAATTTCTCATCGTTTTCAACCGCCAGCCTCTCTCTGAGCCAGGGATTCCCTTTCACCGTGGTGATGAAACGCTTCATGGCTTCCTTCTTGTTTCCATAACTACCTCCGACGTGGACCACGACGACACCTTCTTTTCCGATATCCAGAATATCGAGGAGCCAGAAGTGGTATTCGAGTTCCCTCAAAGAGGCGTCCAGAGCGTCTCTCTTTGGTGAACTGAGAACAACGTACTGACCCGGATGCATCGTGATGCGAACACCGTACTTTTTAATGTTACCAGCTGAATTTCTCAGAATCTCTTCGACCGCTTTCAACCAGCTTCTATCCAAGGATGGATGAGAAGCGAACGGTACGAAGTTGGATCCGAGCCTGAAGATGGTCAGGTTCATCCTCCTCGAGATTTCCAACAGTTCGGTGAGATCAGAAAGGTTACGAGAAAAAACATCCAGAAATTTCGACAACGTGAGGTTAGAGAGTCTGAACCCCCTGTTCGTGGTGAATCTGTTATCGCTCGTGGAACAGAAGAATCCGAGTCCAACGTGCTGAAGATCCTTCACAGTCTCAAATCCTTGAGCTTTTGCTGAGCTTTCACGACAGAATTTATCACCCTGAGCATGGCTTCGAATTTCTCTTCAGCGTTCTTCAGAACTTCGTGTGTTTCTTCTATTATCCTCTGTTGCTGAGAAAGATTTTCACTGGTCTGGTCGAAAGTGCCGGTCGTTTTGAAGATCAATTCGGCGTTCTGATGCAAGAAATAAAGCATCTGCTCTGCGGAGTTTTTGAAAATCGTGAAAAGATCTGCGGCGATCTTCAAACCTTCTATGGAACTCTGCACCATTTCGCTCAACTGTCTCACTTTCTGCGTGATCTCCTGCGCAGCCTTGTTTGATTCTCCCGCCAACTTTTGAATTTCCGAAGCAACAACGGCGAAACCCCTCCCTCGCTCACCTGCCCTGGCGGCCTCTATGGAAGCGTTCAACGCGAGTAAGTTGGTTTGTTTGGCTATCCTGGTGATCTGCTCGACCATCTGTTCAGTCTCTTTGAAACTCTCCAAGGTGCGCGAAGTTTTGTCGAGGGCTTCTTTGAACCTCTCGTTGACCTGACCCAAGTCTGCGCCAGATTTGGAGAGTTGAGATTGCATATCGAGACTGAGCTGTTGCACAGCTTTGAACGCTCTTTTCAACTCTTCACTGTCTGAAGAGAATTTTTCCTGCATTTGAG
>CAYXCE010000172.1:0-3623 GCA_964463395.1 uncultured Pseudothermotoga sp. | reverse complement strand
CGCACAACGTGTCGATGGTATTCTCGTGATCGTTGATGGACACAGCCATACGAAATTCGAAACGGCCCAGCTGGTGAACAACGTCATAGTGGTGCAAGCTTGGGAATGGGGTAAGTACGTTGGAAGACTCGATTTAGAGATCGAGAACGGTAAAGTCATGTCTTACAGTTGGAGGCTGATCCCGGTGAACTTGAAGGTCCATAAAGGAAAGGATGCGGAAGGTAAGGACATCTATGAATATGTGGACAAAGAGTACAAGGAACATTTCTATGTCAAAACCGTCCTCGACTATTTCAAACAACTCGGCGATGAGAAATTGAACACTGTGATAGGAAAAACTCACATTATGTTAGATGGTGAAAGGGCAAACGTTCGTTCAAAGAGTACGAACCTTGCAAACATGATTTGTGATGCGATGGTCTGGAAGGTCAACGCAGACGTTGCGCTGATGAACGGTGGCGGTATCAGAGCCTCGATAAAGCCTGGGGACATCACGGTGAGAGATGTACTGACGGTCCTTCCGTTCGGCAACACCCTCTACGTACTCAAAATGACTGGCGAACAGTTGATGAAAGTCTTACAGTATGCTGCGACCATAAAAGAGGGACAGGGTGGTTTCTTGCAAACGGGTGGTCTGACTTGGAAGAGCGTGGCAGGACAAGTGGTGGAAGCCAAAGTGAAAGGTGAGCCGATCGATCCAAACAGAGTGTACACGGTTGTGACGAACAATTATTTGGCTGGTGGCGGTGATGGTTACACGATGCTCACTGGTTTGGCTGGATACGATACTGGTTTCAGGTTGGACAGTGTCCTCGTTGAATTCATTCAGACAGTCCTCAAAGGTGAAATAAAAGATTACGACTCCGCACTGAGATACATCAGACAATGAAGTAGAAAAGGGGCCTGATTGGCCCCTTTTTTGTTCACCTTTCGCCGATGATCGTACCTGGGATTCTCAACTTTCTCTCGAGGAGTGAGAACAGATAGGCACTCAGCCAGACTACGGAAAGGTATATCAAGGCGGTTAAGAGATACACTTTGAAAAATTCGAAGTTACGACTAGCTATGAACTTCGCTTGAGCCATCATTTCCGGTGCGCCTATGATGTAAGCCATGGAAGTGTACTTCAAAAGGTAAATGAACTCGTTCGTCCAGGCAGGAACCACACGCCTCAACGCTTGAGGCAGGATGATCAATCTGACAGCTTGCCATTTGGTCATTCCGATCGAATAAGCCGCTCTCATTTGTCCTGCACCGATGGACTGAATGGCTCCCCTCATGTACTCAGCTTGATAAGCCGCACTGTTGATCGTGAAACCTATCAACGCTGCCACCAACGGAGACAGCCTCACTCCGTAAACTGGGAGACCGTAGTACAGAATGAAGAGCTGTACAAGCATCGGGGTACCCCTTATCAATTCGATGAAACCCGTACAGAGAAGACTGACAAATTTGTTGGCGTAAATTCTTCCGATACAGAGTACGATGCCGAAAACAAGACCAGCACCGGCAGCGAAAAGAGTTAAATAAACTGTGACTGTCAAACCGTTCAACAACCTCGGCAAAGATTGCTGAGCGATATGAAAGAAATTCATCTTGGTTTCTCTCCGTACAACTCGCTCAATTTCTTGAGGAACTGCTTGGCACGTTCAGTCTTCGGATTGCTGAAGAACTCATCGGGAGAACCTCTTTCGAGGATCACCCCATCTTCCATGAAAAGAATCTCGCTCGCCACGTTCCTTGCAAAACCGAGTTCATGCGTAACTACGATCATCGTCATGCCCTCTTTTGCAAGATCTATCATGACCGACAAAACTTCGCCTATCAATTCTGGATCGAGAGCGGACGTCGGCTCATCGAAGAGTATCACTTTTGGTCTCATGGCTAAAGCTCTCGCGATGGCTACCCGTTGTTTTTGGCCACCCGAAAGCTGTGATGGATAGTGATTCGCTTTGTCCAAAAGCCCCACCTTTTTAAGCTGTTCTAAAGCTATTTGTGTCGCCTCTTCTTTTGAAATTTTCTGAACCTTCATCGGACCTATTCGAACGTTGTCGAGTGCGGTGAGATGATTGAACAGATTGAAATCTTGAAAAACGAAACCAATCTTCTGCCTCATCTTGTGAACGTTCTTGGACGTGATCTCTTCACCTTCGAGGAATACCTTGCCTGAATCTGGTTCGACGAGTCTGTTTATGCATGCGAGCAATGTGCTCTTACCAGTCCCACTCGGCCCCAGTATAACCTTCGTCTCACCCCTCTTGACTTCGAAGGACACACCGCGTAAGACCTGAGTCGAGCCGAAACTCTTTTTGAGATCTTCGACCTTGAGCACAATCTCGCTCAACGTGCTGCCTCCTTCATTTCGAAACCTGGAATTGCAAATTTTTTCTCCACAAAAGCGAAGATCTTGTTCGCCGAGAGAGTGAGTACCAAGTATATGGCTGCACAGGTCAAGAAGATCACCATGGGCTCATAAGTTCGGGCGACGATGTAACTACCCTGCCTCAACAGCTCGACGACTCCAAGGGCGTAAGCCATCGAGGAATCTTTGAGCACCACGGTGAGTTCGTTGGTCCATGGCGCTATAGAAAATCTCAAAGCCTGCGGTAAAGTCACATGCCAAAATGCCTGTAACTTGCTCATACCGATTGAATATGCGGCGAGTGTCTGACCTTTCGATACAGATAAAATTGCCCCTCTAAAGATCTGTGATTGATAAGCCGAGCTTCTTATACCGAGGCCCAGAACACACGCCAGGAAAGGATTCAGCCTGATCCCAACCTCAGGTAAGCCGTAGAAGATGAGCATCAAAAGGACCAACAGGGGGATACTCCTGAAGGTCCTTTCGTAGATTGAGCAAACAATTCTCGCAAACGAATTACCGTACACCTGAAAAAAGCTCACGGGTATGGCAACGATCAAACCGAGAAGTAACCCCAACACAGTCAACTGAACCGTTACCCAAGTTCCCTTCAACAGAAACGGTAGAGATTCGAAAATCAACTTCAATTCATCTATCTCTCATCAACCCCCCACTGCCTTAGAAATACTTATCGATGAGTTCGTTCATTTTGCCAGATTCAATGATCTGTTTGAGAGCGTTGTTTATCGCATTCAACAGCTCTTTGTTTCCCTTCCTCACAGCTATACCATACTGTTCGCCCGTAACTATGATTCCCACGACTTTAACTGGTTTTGTGGCAGCAAACCTGTTGGCAACAGGCGAATCCAACACTATGGCATCGATGTTTCCATTCAAAAGATCACTCAATGCTAGGATGAACGTGTCGTATCTTTTGAGATTTCTCTCAGGAAGTATGCCTTTCGCCACCAATTCATCAGTGCACCAGAGATCTCCCGTGGTACCAGTTTGGACGCCGATCTTATACTTACCGAACAATGCAGTGATCGTCAAACTGGAATCGGCCTTGACTATCACACTTTGATCGGCCGTCCAGTAAGGTATGGAGAAATCCACGACCTGTTTCCGTTCTTCCGTTATCGTCATTGCAGCTGCGGCCACATCGATCTGTCCAGCACGCAACGCGGGAATGAGAGAATCAAAGCTCATATCCACAAATTTCAGCTCAAAGCCCTCAATCTTCGCGATCTCTCTCATGAGA
>CAYXCE010000171.1:0-3627 GCA_964463395.1 uncultured Pseudothermotoga sp. | reverse complement strand
TTCTGGGGTGGCGTCTTGAATACGTTTTTCTTTTTGTTGGCACCATCACTAACCATAATTTTTGTTTTCATGATGGGTAGAAGAGTGAAGGTGAATCCAGATAGATTATCCCAAGCGCTCATGGGTTTTACGACCATCATGGTGCTTGTTACTTTAATTTCACTTATCAATTCTAGGTTTACCGATTTTTGGTTCTTTTTGATCGCAACAATCGTGTTCGTATGTTTGAACCGTTTCAAGGTTCATCCTCTGATACTGATATTTGTCGGGGGCTTCATGGGCGTTCTTCTGTACGCTATGTGATTCTCACATTGCATTTATTCCTTCGTTGAGCCGCAGAACATATCTCTTTCACGCGTTCCACAAGCTTTGGATCCTCATCGGATAGATCTAAATGGTTTTCCAGTTTCACGAGTATTCTATCCAAATCTTGATAACTCAAACCTAGAACGAATTCATCTACTAAGCCAGGTATTAAGTCTGGTGTGGGAGGTCTTCGCACTATCTCGCTTGGAATATTTATCTGCTTTGCGATCTCGATGAGCTGAGTTTTATACAAGTGTGCTATCGGTTCAAAGTCCGCTGCACTGTCACCCCATTTCACATACAATCCCGTCATCAACTCAGTTTTGTTCACGCATCCCGCCACAGCGAATCCCCGCTTTTCGGCTTCGAAATAAAGCAAGCACATTCTCATCCTATGCTTGATCCTGTAGTATGCTAGTCCTTTTCTGAAGATTTCGTTGCCTCTCTCGAGTAAATCGTCCATGTAGGGATCTTTTGAAAGTCTCGTCCACTTACTCTTCACATACTCTTCTTGAACCTTACGAGGAAAAAGAAAAGCAGGTGGGAAAAGCCGATAAACACCGATCTTCCTGAGTAATGGACTCATTGAAATGACCTTGTACTCAATGTTCAACTGCTCACAAAGCTTTCTTGCAAGTCGCACACTTTCTCTCGATGAGTCTCTCTCAGGCAGTATCAAACCGAGTACTCTGTTGCTACCCAGGACCTTCGCACACAACGATACAACCACAGCTGAATCGATGCCACCGCTCACACCCACAACTGCACCTCTATAACCATTGTTCTCAACGAAGCCCTTTATAAAATTTTCTACCCCTTCAATAACTTCCATCGGATTGAGATTCACCCATCAACACCTCCAAACGCCATTCAACGTTCCGATTCTTTTGAGTCGCCAATTTCGCTAATTCATCTGCTCTCTCATTGCAGATGTCCCTCGAATGGGCTTTGACCTTTTCGAACTCGATCCGAAGGCCTTTCGCTTCAGCATCTTTGACGAGCTTCTTATACAGAACGGTGAGAGAGCATTTCACATCGTATTCACCGTTGATCCACTTGTTCAGATTTTCAAAATCGTGTTTCACAATGAGGCGTTTCGCTTTCTTTTGCATCGCATAGTTGATGGTGAAAAGAACCGATAAAATCTCCGATGCCACATTTCTCAACTTGACAAGATCCTGTGCATCTGTCCAGAAATAAAATTCATGCGCGCCATCTTGATCACAGATCACTATTCCTGATCCGCAAACACCGTTTTTGTAACTTCCATCCACACATGCGAGAATGGTATCCTTCAAAGATTCGGGGCACTGCCAATGTTCACCTGACAGGTATGCAATAGCGTCCTCTCTGGAGGCAAATGAGCGATACTCCGCTCCCGAATAACCTTCCACTTGTTGTTTGGCAATCTCCCAATCTTCGTATATACCCGGTTTTCTGCCCTTCTTAATAGCGTAGTATTTGGCCAAAGGATTCACCCCACTGAAGTGCGGGACTTCCGTGAAAACTCAAACGACACGTATGTGATTATCACGACTATCGAAAGGATGACGATCAGTCTAACAAAATTCAGGCTTTCCTTCGTGAATGGCTCAATCTTCAGTAATGATGCTACGATCAAACCTAAGGTGAAATTCCTTGTCTGCTGTGGAAACTTTTCACTGAGCCAGTCCATGACGAAAGCCATCAACACTATACCAGCCACAACCCCCACACTGAAAGGCACAACTATTGAAAGCTCCATTTTCGCGACGGCACCGACCACATCGTCATAGATGCCGAAGATCAAAAGTACCAAAGAACCGCTCAAACCTGGCAAGATCATTGCACATGCCGCGATGAGCCCACTCAGTACGATATACATTCCTGAAAAACGAACAGTACGGGCTGTCAGCTCCAAACCAACCATGAGGAATACTCCCCAGGCGAAGTAAAATGGTCTGAACTTTTTCATTCCCTTGTAGAGCTTTGGTATCGAGCCCAGAACGAGCCCGAAGAACACAGAATAAGCCAACGCAGGGAATTTCCCAAGAAGGAGACTCATACCGGTAGAGCCAACGAATATCGCAATGATTATGCCTATGCCAACTGTTGATATGAGAAGAAAATCTTTCTTATTGAATCTGAACTTAGCAAATCTTGAAATAGAAGCGATCAATTCTTCGTAGATTCCAAGTACAACAGCCATAGTAGCACCACTTATGCCTGGAACGAGGTTGGCGATGCCTATAATCAACCCCCTGACAACGTTCATCATTAGAAATCCTCCTCAGCTGTACATATGGGCCAAAATCGTCCTCTCCAGTTCGAGAAAAGAAGGGTCAAAGAAACCTATTTTCTGCTTTAGATCCACTCTGAAGACAAATTTGGCAGGTCTTCCACACATAACGTAAATGCGTTTCGCCAGACTGAGAGCTTCCCTGATGTCGTGAGTGACAAGCACATAACTGATGCCAATGCTGTCGAGCAGAGAGGAGAGGTCCTCTATCAGTTTCATCTTCGTTGGTGTATCCAAGCTTCTGAATGGTTCATCGAGCAACAACAGGTCCGGTTCCACAACCAAAGCTCTCGCCAGATTCAATCTTTGCTTCATACCTCCGCTGAGTTGTCCGGGTTTGTAGTGCTCGAAACCTGACAGGCCAACCTTACGAAGTGTTTGGTACACTTTTTCTTCGTTATCACACACGAAGGAGACATTCTTGTAAACCGTACACCACGGGATCAGACGATCCTCTTGAAAAACGAAGCCGAGGCGCTTGTAAAACCTTCTCACGTTTCCAGAGTCTGGTTCTTCCAATCCGGCTATGATTCTCAACAGCGTTGTTTTACCACAGCCTGAGGGTCCAACGATGGCTATCGCTTCCGATTCAAACACTTGAATATCGATTCCACCCAGAACAGATAAATCCCCGTAACTCTTGAAAACATTTTCAACTTCAAGAATGCACTTCAAAAAAACCTCTCTCCCAAAGAATCGAGAACAAACCCTCCAAGATCAACCCAAATACAACCGCACCGAGTGTGTACGAGAAGACTTCAACCGTGTTAACATAAAATTTGGCCCGCATGATCTGCACACCCAAGCCCGTTTCTCCTATGAGGTACTCCGCCACTATGGCCACTTTCCACATGGTTCCAATGCTCAGTTTGACCGAGGAAACCAAAAAGGGCCACACAGAGCCAAAGTAAATCTCTTTTAAAACCTTGAGGGCCGGAACTGAATAGATCCTCGCCATTTCTAAGAGTTTCTTGTCCACCACTCGTACGCCTTCACAAATGTTGAACGTGACAACTGGCAGCAGTGATACGAAGACTATGAAC
>CAYXCE010000170.1:0-3631 GCA_964463395.1 uncultured Pseudothermotoga sp. | reverse complement strand
TAATGCTTTGAAGAAGAACCGCTGCGATGATGATGAGACCTTTCACCATGCCTTGCAGGTACACTGCGACGTTCAACATCACCAACATGTTGTTCACGACACCCAAGATCAAAGCTCCGAAGAAGGTACCAAAGATCGTTCCTTTACCACCGCTCAAGCTCGTTCCTCCGATCACTGCTGCCGCAATGGCATCCAATTCGAAACCACTCCCAGTGGACGAAGAGCTCACCGACGCCATCATTGAAGAGAGCAAGATTGCAGACGTGACCACTGAAACTCCGCTGATGATGTAGGTGATCGTTCTGATCAGATCCACCTTTATTGCTGAATAAACGGCCGCTGTCTCGTTTGCACCCACCGCGTACACGTACCTACCAAATTTCGTTTTGTCCAGCACCACGTGCGCTAAGATCGCATAGGCAATGAATACGATCATTGGTAAAGGCAAGCCCGCAACGAATTTCATTCCAAAACTGGAGAAAGTTCGAGAGAAACTCATGTACACCCCACCGTTGGCGAAGTTCAGGACTAAGGATCTGTATATCGCCATACCACCGAGTGTCGTTATGAACGCCGGAATTTTCCCTTTGGTCGTCAGAAGGCCCATGCCCAATCCCAATAGCGCACCGAGACCGTAAGTGAGGAGAATCGAAGCGAACGTTGAACCAAGATTGTCACCAAACTTGTTACTCGTAGTGATGGCGAAAGCGCCCATCAGAGCGAGCATTGAACCAACCGAAAGATCTATACCACCTGCGATCATGACGAAGGTGATACCTATCGCAATGATACCCACGTACGATGTTTGCCAGAAGATGTTCAGGATGTTCCTCGGTTTGAGGAATGCGGGTGTGATGATACCTGAAAAAATCATCAACCCAATGAGCACGAAAACTATCATGTACTTCGAAAGGAAGTTTTTGAACTTAATACACACCGACCTCCTTCACCCCAGTTGCGTGGTAAATCAATTCCTTCTCGGTCAGTTCTCCATCTGCCAGCTCGGCAACGATTTCACCGTTCCGCATGACTAGAACCCTGTTGCACAAACCTATCACTTCCGGTAAATCCGATGACACCACAACAAAACTGCAACCAAGCTCTCCAATCATGCTATGCATGATCTCGTAGATCTGGTGCCTCGCATTGACATCGACACCGCGTGTGGGCTCATCGAAGAGAAATACCTTCGCTCCGGTTTCGACCAACTTGGATATGACTACTTTCTGCTGGTTGCCCCCACTCAGTGTTCCAACAGTTTGCCACGGACTTCGCACTTTGATGTCGAATTTTTTCTCATAATCTTTAAAAGCATTGACTTCGTTCCTCGTTTTCAGGAGGACTTTGGAAAACTTTTCTAGAGACATCATCGTGGTGTTTTTGAAGGCTTCCAAAATGGAGATGATCCCAGCTTTCTTTCTATCCTCTGGAAGATACACCAAACCCATCTTTTTGGCAGTTTGAGGATCTTTGATCCCCACTTTCTTTCCAAACAGATATATTTCACCAGATAAGATCTTCCTGATACCCACCAAAGCTTCCATGAGCTCCGTTCGTCCCGAACCTACCAAACCATAGAAACCCAGGATCTCACCTCTATAAAGTTTGAAGCTCGCTCTCTTAACTTTCCCATCCACCGTCGAGAGGTCCTTCACTTGGAGGACTATTTCGGTACCAGGAGCAGGTTTGCTCGGGAACATCTCGTCCAGCTTGCGACCGACCATCAGCTCTGCTATCTGTTTTTCGCTGAGATTCTCAATCTCTCCTTGATAGACTTTCCTTCCATCCCGTAGTACGATCAACTCACCAGCGATCTGACGCACCTCTTTGAGCCTGTGAGAGATGAATATGACTGTTATACCTTGCTGTCTCATGTTCTTCATTATCTGGAAGAGTTTCAGGACTTCTTCGTCCGTCAAGGACGAAGTCGGCTCATCCATGATGAGCACTTTCACTTTCTTCGATAGGGCTTTGATGATCTCCACCATTTGTTTCTGAGCCGGTGAAAGTTGAGATACTAAAACTGTTGGATCTATGGAGAGTTCGAGTTGTGACATGAGACGTTTGGTCTCTTCTATCATCGTTTTCTTCGATAGGAAAAATCCTCGCTTTATCTCATCGCCAAGAAAAACGTTCTCGTAAACTCTCAAGCTCTCGACCAAATTCAGTTCTTGCGGGATCAAAACGATCCCGAGCGACTTAGCTTTCAATGGATTGAGCAAAACTTTGTTACCTTCAAAGTAAATCTCACCCTCAGTCGGATGGAGAAAACCAGACAAGATCCTCATCAACGTCGATTTCCCAGCCCCATTTTCACCGACGACACCGTATATCTTCGCTGGTGCGAAGTCCACATCGACGTTGTGAAGCACTCTCACACCCGAAAAATCCATGCAAATATTCCTCGCCGAAAGAATCACACTCATTCGATACTCACTGCCTGTCCTTTCTTGGCAGACTCGAATATCTTTTCAACCACTTTCACAGCGATGTACCCGTCCTCGGGTTTAACTATGGGTTCTTCCAACCCAAGGCACACCTTAGCGAAGTGATCGATGATCGGCATTTTCCAGTAAGGATCTTCGTTGGTGAACAGAGGCCTCAGAACGATCTCTCCATGCATCCTGAAAGGTTTCTCGAGATAGACATCGATCTTCGTTGGATCGGTCTGTCCAACCTTCATCGTGCCCTTCTCTCCATAGACAACGAAATAGTTCTCCTCGAGACCTTTAGTTATCCAGTTCGAATCGAGCGTCGCCAAAGCGGAGTTCGAAAGTTTCAGAACGGCACTCGCCACATCCTCCACCGAGGCACGTTTTTCGAGCGTTGCGATGAAACCAGAGCACTGTACGATATCTAATCCCGTGACGTATCTGATCAGATCCACTTTGTGCACGCCCAGATCTCCCAGAGCACCGAACATTGCCACATCTTTATCGAAGAACCACGCAGCGTTCGGTGACCAATTCTCCGGACCTGCATGGCCGAACATAGTCTTGACGAGCCTTATTTCACCGAGCAATCCGGATTGAACTATCTCCTTGGCTTTCTGGTGGTGCGGAAAGAACCTCTGTGAATGGTTCACCATCAAAACTTTTTTGCTCTTCTTCGCCGCTTCGATCATCTTTAAAGCCTCTTGAGAATTTGTGGCCATGGGTTTTTCGACGAGCACACTCTTTCCACTCTCTAAAGCATCGATGGATACTTTCGCATGCAGTGCGTTCGGCACCGCCACGATCACGGCATCTATGTCCTCTTTGTGAATCATCTCTTGATAATCGATATAGAAACCGATACGGTGTCCCTCGAGTTTTTTCTTGAAGTAATCGAGTCTCTGCAAGCTTGGGTCAGCTACGGCAACAAGCTCTGCGTACTCAGAGAGGAGCGTATTTGGAATATGAAGCACTTCGGCAATTTTTCCAGCACCCACAACGCCAACTTTTAATTTCTTCACAGAAACACCTCCTCAAAGTTTTGAAAGATCCAAAAGTCTCTTCCTGCAAGGTGATAGTGGGAATCTCGAACCTAGATGTTTGAAAACCTCGGCGTAAGGGCAACCGACTTGAATGCCTCTGAAACCTGGAGGAAAAATGATCGAAGGCATTATTTCTTTCTCGAAGACTTCTTTTTC
>CAYXCE010000169.1:0-3647 GCA_964463395.1 uncultured Pseudothermotoga sp. | reverse complement strand
GCGTAAGGGTTCATCAGATAATCGGACACGAACTGGTCTTCATATTCGAAATCATCAAAGAAAAAGGGATAGCTGAATTCATAAAGTTGTGCGAGTGTGTTGACTTTTTCCCGACAAACCTCTATGACTCTCAAGACGTAATCTCTGTCCATTGGTAGCTTCTTCTTGCCCGTAAAATTGATCCAATCTTCGAACTCTTTGAACAGCTCATCGACACTCATCATTCGCATGTGTTTCCCGTTGACCCATTCCAGCTTTGAAGGGTCAAATATAACGCCTTTGTTCGAGATCGTCGATGGATCGAACTGATCTATCCTCTCCTTCACGTTGAAGATCTCTTCTTCCCCCACACTCCAACCGAGCAGCGCGAGGTAGTTCATCAAACCCCTACTCAGTATTCCGATACTCCTGAAGTGCTCCACACTCGTCGCACCATGTCTCTTACTGAGTGGAGTCCGATCGAAACCGAGTATCAATGGTATGTGCATGAACTGTGGTGTATCCCATCCAAGTGCTCGATAAAGCATAATTTGTTTCGGTGTGTTCGAAACATGGTCTTCGCCACGGAAGACATGGGTTATATTCATCAGATGATCATCTATGACGACGGCAAAGTTGTATGTTGGAAAACCGTCCGATTTGATCATGACGAAGTCTTCTATTGTAGAATTATCGAACTCGAGTTCGCCTTTCAGCAAGTCATAGAATCTCGTTTTACCTTCAGGCACTTTGAAACTCACAGTGACATCGTGTCCCTCTTCGGCGTAACTTCTCGGAAATTCAAAGGTTCTGAACAATTCTTTTTTTCTGTCGATTTTATCGTAGACAGTATAGTAAGCACTGCCTTTCTCAACGAGTTTTCGTGCGTATTCTGCATAGATACCCGCACGTGTTCTCTCACTCTGTCTGTATGGGCCAAAGGGTCCTCCCACATCAGGACCTTCATCCCAGTCCAATCCGCACCATTTGAGTGCTTCGAGTATTGCCCTTTCGTATTCCATAGTTGATCTCTGAAGATCTGTATCTTCTATTCTTATGATGAACTTTCCACGCATTTTTCGAGCGTACAACCAGTTGAAGAGCGCCGTTCTGGCACCACCAACGTGTAAATATCCCGTTGGACTCGGTGCGAACCTCAACCTCACTTCGTTCACGGTTCTACCTCCTCATCTTCTCCAGCAGTTGAACAATCTCTTGCACCGTACTAGCTTTATGAACAACCACGTTCTTTCGATTATCCAAAAACCGATCTTCAATCAAGATCTTTGCGAATCTATCAGTCCAACCACCGGTACCGACGAACAATATGATGGGTTTTCCCTTCGCGTAAGCGGTTAAAACTTCTATAGCTGTACCGACTTCCCCACCTACAGAAACAACCACGTCACAGGTTTCGATCAAGACCAAAGACCTCGTCACGTTATCGAAAGGGGTTTTGATCCTCACTGTCAAATATCGATTACCTTCCTCTTCCCTGGGTAGAACACCGATGACTATGCCGTTGGCTTGCTTGGCTCCTTGTGAAACGAGCTCCATAACACCGTCTCTACCGCCACAAACGATAGTATAACCGTTCTCAGCGAGTGCTCTACCAAGTTCAACACATTTTCGCGCTATTTCGCACACTGGTGGACGATCTGTGGGGCCAGAATACCCCACGACAGCAACGTTCATGTGCCCAAGTAGACCTCCTTAACAACCGGATCGCTCAAGACTGGGTCAGGTTCACCGTGTGCTATGATTTTTCCTTTGTGTATTATGTACAGTCTGTCCACCACAGGTACGAGAGCATCAACACTGTGATCAGTGACGATTATACCTATGTTTCTCGCGCTGAGAGTACGTATCATGTGCTGTATGTCTTTAACTGTCTTTGGATCAATGCCAACGAACGGCTCATCTAAAAGCAAAAAAAGAGGCTTTAAAGCCATCATTCTGGCTAGTTCGAGCCTCCTCTTTTCACCACCGGAAAGGTCTGAAGCATACTGATCCCTCAGTTCCCAGATACCGAATTCTCGCAACAGCTCTTCCACCATTTTGCTGCGCTCAGATTTATCCTTCACTCTGAATCGAAGGACGAAATCAATGTTTTCCCAGACCTTCATACCTGTAAATACCGATGTCTCTTGCTGAAGATAAGTTATACCGAGTCGGGCCCTTTCGCTTACGGGCATGTTGGTTATCTTTTTTTCATTGAGATAAACATCCCCTCTAGTGGGGGTGACTAAACCGAGGATCATGTTGAAGAGTGTAGTCTTACCAGCACCGTTGGGACCCAGCAATCCTACAACTTCGCCCTGGCGAACTTCCAGATCTACACCGTCAACGACAGTTTTTCTTCCGAATTTCTTGATCAAGCCTCGACAGAACATCACGTTCATTGGCTCTTGAGATACCTGACTAGTTGCTCCGTCACATCGTACGCATCGTCTGCGTACAGTAAGGCTTCCTTTTTTATGACGAAGTCGTACCCCATAGTCTTGGCAAAAGTTTCTATCTTCTTCGCGAGTTCATCGAGAATTGCTTGCATCTTGGGTTGATACTCACTCTGTAATAATTGCTCATATTGTTGCCTTCTTGCAAGTATCTCCGATTGTTTCTTTTCAATCTCGCTCTGCGGAGCGCCAGCTTTTTGAAGCCTCTCAAGATCAGCCACCAACTCGTTCAATTTTTGCTGGTAAAACTGAACATCTTGAGCGTACTTTTGGTTCAATTCGATCATCTTCGGATATTCTTGCACCACCCGGTTAACATCTGCAAAAACTACCCTTGGGTTGCTCGCTGTGGAACCGTAGAAGAACAAGAGAACAGTTGCAAGAATCAGCCCAACTATGACCACTCGCCGCACTCTTCCTACACCTCCTAAAACGTGATAAGATCTGTGATTTTTTCTAAGGTTTTTGAGCCTATACCGGGTACCTTGAGTAAATCTTCGGGTTTTGAAAAGCGCATCTGCTGTCTCATTTTAATGATTTCCATCGCTTTGACCTCACCTATTCCCGGTAAAGCCATCAATTCCTCCAAACTCGCCGTGTTCACGTTCACCTTGGTTTTGCTATTCATTTCTTCCTTGACTCCAATCGAGGATAAGTTCACATAGGGTGCCAATTTTTCGATCGTTTTTTTACCGATGCCTGGGATGCGCTCAAGTTCAGACAAGGTTCTGAAGGGCCCGTTCTTTTGCCTGTATTCGATGATCGCTTTTGCTTTACTTTGACCGATTCCAGGTAAGAAGATCAATTCTTGCTCGGTGGCACTGTTCACGTCGATGGGCAGTTCAACGGATTTTCGTGCTGTTGTCACGTCCTGTTGAACCTTTCTTGTCTTCAATTCTAGGACAGCCCCGCTCAAAAGGAGCACACCAACGAAAAGAAGCAACAACAGCCTTTTTTCAGAAGTAGAGAATTTCAAGGGCTGATCCTCCCAGTGTATCCTGGCTTGTTTGTTCCACTTATCCTCATAACGCGTGACCAATCCAAATTCTTGTTGAAGTCTTCAGCCAAATCGTTGGTAGGAAAGGCACCTATCACCAAGGTGAACCATTCTCTGCCATCCCTTGTAAACTTCATGAGATACGATGGGAACCCCGCACTTCTGAGTGCGAACATTCTTTCCAATGCCAAATCTCTGCTCGTACTGGATAAGAC
>CAYXCE010000168.1:0-3648 GCA_964463395.1 uncultured Pseudothermotoga sp. | reverse complement strand
GATGTGGAGAAACTACCCGGAGAACACCAACTGGCGAACATGTTCCATGTCAGTCGGACTATCGTGAGGGAAGCTCTCAGGATCTTGGAACTTGAAGGTATCACGAGAACGATTCACGGCAGTGGAACCTACGTGGTCAGGAAGAATGGTTTGAGTATTTCCTTCAACATACCTCTCAAGGTGTGTTCCGACAATCCTAAAGATGTTTTGGAACTGCTCGAGGTCCGAAGGTGTCTCGAGAGAGGTGCTATAAAACTCGCCATTCAGAATGCCAGCAAGGATCAGCTCAATGAATTGAAGTCAGTCTTCGCGGACTTGGAGAAATCGATCGAGAGCCATGAGAAACTCGGCGAAGTGGACGAAAGATTCCACAGAAAGATCTTCGAGATAGCCAACAACAGGATTCTTCAAATGGTTTTCGAGAACCTCTTCTCACTGTTGGGCATACTTTGGCACTCTCCCTTAGGGCTAAAAGACTTCGGTGATCGTGGTCTACCCTATCACAAAGAGCTGTGTGACAGTATCGTGAAAAGAGATTTGACGAAAGCCCTGGAGGTTTACGACAAGATCATCGATCTCGACATCGAGGATGTGAAAAATTACGTTCAAAAGCAGGGAGTGGGGGATTGTGACGAAACTTGTGAAGATTAGGCCGAGACTCTACGTGGAAAGTGTTGGAAAGAGATCTTGCGCCATGGGGTGGTTCGGTCGAGCTTAGTATCAGAAAAAGAGGTGGATCTCCGATGAAGATTTTCCTCCTGAAAAGTGAAGATCACGATGTTTTAGTGGATGAAGCAAAAATAGTGAGCGATCCAGAATCGGCAGATCTGCTTTGGTTCCACAACACTTTCAACTCCGAATTGGTGAATGCCATGTTGGGCCGAGCTCCGATGGTCTTTTACGGTCAAGCTGTTGAAGCTGCGAGCGAATTGATCGAACACGGGGGTGTCACGAGGAATTGTCAGATCGTTAAGTCTGACGATCCTTGGGACAAACGGGGCTTTCAAGCTCACAAACGACATCCGCTCTTCGAAAATCTCAACGGTGGTTTTTACAGCTACTTGGTGAGATCGAATGATCATCGTGAGAGAGTTTTTTACTATGCTGGCTCTTCAGGAAAGATCGTCGCCGTCGAGAAGAGATACATCTCCGTCTTGAGGGACAATCCCATCGTGTGGGAATACGAAATTAACCAGAAGAAAGTGTTGTGCATCGGTGGTTATCTCAACTTCAAGAGCCCTCACATAGAACACTGCAGAGCCGAGGCGAAACTGTTCGTAAAAAACGTGCTCAAATACATGATGGAGAAAGATCCACGAGCACACTTTTGGCCGGTCTGCAAGAACCGAACGACACCGGATCAGTCACTGACATTGCCGAAGCTGAGCATCGAACCTTTGAGGGGAGAATCCACCGATCTTGGTCTGTTGATACACGAAGGTGTGGGGGCAGATTACACCAATCTCTGTGGCAGACGGATCCTCGTGAATCTCAGAGAGAACGGAGTCTTCGACGAGATCTGGATCCATCCGTTCAGGTTTCTGAGGAGGCTCAATTTATCCATAGATGGTCGTAATTTCGACGAGCTGAACGTTCGCTACAGGATCTATGCGGACAAGATCGTCCACGAGACAGATTCTCTACGCCTGACGTCGTTCGTCAGCTTGGACAAACCGTTGGCGATGTTTCAGTTGGATTTCAAAGATGATCATGATCACGTCTTGAAGATCGAGCTCGAATCGGATATGCGCATCATGTGGCCCTTCGATGAAGCTTTCAACTGTGGCAGGTCTTTCAACTACAGTCAAGAAGATGGTTGTGTGGTGGTTCGGACGAACGATGACATGTTCTACGGTTTCGTCAAAGTGGACTCCCCCGCAAAGATCGTTTGGAACACGACCGAGGAAAGTTTGAGAGTCGGTCTTTCTTTGAACGTTCGAAAGCAGCTTTCCATGTGTCTTGGGGGTTCCGTGGAATCTGAGGACATACCAAAAATAATTGATTTTTCACAAGAGTTGAGAAGCTACACTCGCTTCATGAAGGAGTATCTGGAAAACACTCTGCAAATAGAATCCAATCACGCCACGTTGGACAAAACGTTCGAGTACGCCAAGTTGGGCACCGTGAAATTCTTCACGTCGGTTCCCAACCTCGGTGAAGGTCTGATGGCCGGTTATGCGAACAGTAAACCAGGCTGGTTCTCCGCCAGGCCTGGTTACGCATGGTATTTCGGGCGCGACAGCGAGTGGGTCAGTTTGGCTCTGCTGGATATCGGCGATTGGACGACGGTGAGAAAAAACCTGGAATTGTTGGCGAAATACCAGCGGGTGGACGGGAAGATATTCCACGAGTTGACCAGCAGTGGCGTTGTCCCCTGTTCTTGTTGATCGTCCACAGATACTGGAGACATACCAATGATTCAGAGTTTCTGAAGAGTATTTGGGACAAAATTGTGAGAGCTTTCGAATTCTGTCTTTCGACGGATCGTGATGGAGATGGTTTGATCGAAAACACGATAGAAGGTCACGGGTGGATCGAGGGAGGCAAGCTCTACGGGTCCTGTGCCGAACTGTATTTGAACGCCATATGGTTCGCTGCGGTTAGAGGAATGATCGAAATGGCGAATTTCATGCAAGATCATCGAACTTTGGATAGAGCAAAATCGGTGCTTCCAAAAGTTGAATCGGCCCTGAAAAAGTTCTACGATGAGAAGAGTGGATTCTACATTCTGGGCATACGTGATAGTGGGGAAAAATTGAACTATCTCACCGTGATGACCGCCGTCGCCGTTTATTTAGATTCTATAGATTTTGAAGAATCGAAACGTCAGGTGGTACCGTACGCGACGAACGATTTTTCGACGGACTGGGGAGTCAGGATCATAGGTAAAAGTTCTGGAATATACAATCCCAACGGCTATCACGAGGGAACGGTTTGGCCATTGTTCACAGGCTGGGTGAGCCTCGCCGAGTTCAAAACAGGTGCCAGTTTGAGCGGCTTCAGTCATCTGTTTTCCAATCTCATAAACGCCAAACATTTCGCCAAGGGCTACATAAGTGAAGTCTACCACGGAGAGGCGTACAGACCTTCAGGGATATGTCCCCACCAAGCTTGGTCGGAGAGCATGGTGATACAACCCTTGGTCGAAGGCATGCTCGGTTTTGCCGCAGACGCCCCCCACAATTCATTCAATCTATCTCCACAGTTTCCATGGAACATCAACAAACTTATTGCGAGGAATTTCAAGGTTGGAGACGTTTCAGTGAATCTCTCGTTCGAACGACGGGAGATTTCGAATGGACTGTGGCAAGAAATTTATCGGGTGAACTGTACTGAACCGCTCAATGTTCGTTTTTCCTTCTGGATACCCAAACAAGCCCAGCGAGTTGAAACCATCGTCAACGGTTCAAAGATGGTTTTCAACACGCTCGAAGGCGTGTTCGCTACGAAGATAGGTGTTCCCGAATTTTTCTGCAGTGAAATGAACGTTGTGGTGACGTACCGATTACCGTTCGAACTTTATGTGATCGAACGAGAGCCCGTGCCTTTCAAAGTTTCGGGAACTTTCAGGCTCGTCTCCCTAGAAAAAGTGGACGATACCTACGAGATCCTTTTAGAGGCTTCGGGTATCGAAGAGTTGTTGAGAGA
>CAYXCE010000167.1:0-3661 GCA_964463395.1 uncultured Pseudothermotoga sp. | reverse complement strand
TATCAAAACCCCGATAAAATGGCATTCTTAATTGGCTTCTCCGGTCGGAGTGGTCCAACCAAGTTGACGATAGAAATCGCCGGCGCCACCGCTTTCACTTTCCAGAGAACGAACCCGACAAAACCCTATGAGTACGTGATGTTTGAAGGAGAGGACTATCCTATCGAAAAGAACATGATAGGTTACAAATATGGTGAAAACAACTTGGCCTGCGCCATAGTTTTCGATTACTACAAGTCGAACTGGACTTTCAGCTTTGGCTGGGAGTCTGTCGCCTTTGGTACGAGAACACCGAGTCTACCTTGGCACGGTGGCACCATGCCGAACGAGACCAAATGGTTGATAGGGGAAATCGTGTCTCAACACACCATGAAGTTTCAAATATCGCATCATTTTGATAGGCTATTTGAAGTGATCACGGATGTGAACCTGAACGGCAGAGTTGGACTCAAAAATCTCAAGCCATTCGTTGGTTTCAGCTTCAACTTCTCAATCGAGTTGTGAGGTGATCGTCCAAATGAAGGGCCTTGTACTCTGCGCAGGAAAAGGTACCAGATTGAGACCTCTGACCTACACAACGGCGAAACACCTCATACCGGTTGCGAACAAACCGGTCATACTCTACACGCTTGAATTCATGAAAAAAGCTGACGTTAGCGAGATAGGCATCGTTGTGAGCCCTGAAAACGAGAATTTGTTCAGAGAAACATTGAGAGATGGCTCACAGTTGAACATGCACATCGAATACATCGTGCAACCTCAACCCAAAGGTATAGCACACGCAGTGTACATATCGAGGGAGTTCTTAAAAGATGAGCCATTCCTACTCGTCCTTGGTGATAATCTCGTGTTTGAAGACATCTCGAGTGCTGTGAGATCTTTCGAAAGCGAACGAACGGATAGCTACATCTTGCTCGCACGTGTGAAAGATCCAAGGGCCTACGGCGTCGCCACACTCGAAAATGGAAAAGTTGTGCACGTCGAAGAAAAACCGAAAGAGCCAAAGAGTGATCTCGCGATCGTTGGGGTATATCTTTTCAGATCGAGCGTTTTCGAGGCGATCGAAAACATCAAGCCGTCATGGAGAGGGGAACTGGAGATCACCGATGCGATAGATTACTTGATTCGGAAAGGATACACCGTCAAAGCTCACATCATACAGGGCTGGTGGAAAGACACGGGGAAACCGGAAGATCTTTTGGAAGCCAACAGACGAATACTCGACGCTATAGGGGAAGGTGAATGCGCTGGAAAAATCGATGAAACAACGATCATTCAAGGAAGGGTATGCATCGATAAAGGTTCCATCGTTGCGAATTCTCTGATAAGAGGTCCCGTTGTCATTGGCGAGAATTGCAGGATCGTGAACTCTTACGTTGGACCTTATACCTCCATTGGCAATGGGGTAGTCCTGGAAAACTGCGAGGTAGAAAATTCTATACTGATGGACGAGAGCAAGTTGAGCAATCTTTCGTCACGAATAGATTCTTCTTTGATAGGCAAAGGTGTGAGAATAAGCCAAAATGGAAAACTTCCCAAAGCGATGAAGTTTGTCGTGGGAGACCTCAGTTCACTCGAGTTGTGAGAGAAATCCCCCAGCGGGGCTGGGGGATCATCTGTACTTGATCCATTTCAGTACCAGAGGGACCGACACGAAGAGCGATGAATAAGTCCCCACTATGACTCCAACGCTCAAGCCGAAGGCGAACGGCTTGATCGTGTTCCCGGCGAAGAGTAACAGAACGAATACAACGATGAAAGTTGTCAAGGAAGCGTTGAGTGTTCTCGTTAAAACTTGGTTTATGCTCTCGTTCACCAACGATGGAACATCTTTACCTTTGAATTTTCTCATGTTTTCCCTGACTCTATCGTATACAACTATAGTGTTGTTCAGAGAATAACCTATGAGCGTGAGCAAAGCGGCAACCGCAGGAACGTTGATCTCATATCTGAACATCGAAAAGAATCCGAGAGTGACGAGCACGTCATGAACAAGAGCTGCGATCGCACCAACGCCGAACACGAAGCTGAAACGTAAAGTTATATAAGCCAGGATGGCAACCAATGTGATCAAAATCGCTCTCCATGTGAGTCTTCTAATTTCTTCGGCAGCTGTCCCACCCGTTTCGTTGAAAGAAACCACTTCAGATTTGAAGCCTTTCGCGAGCAACTTCTTCTCCAATTCGTCAACGATTTTTTGTTTCTCATCAGTTTCGAAAGTCTTTGGGACAGTCGCAGAGAACTTCACGACGCCGGCAGGATCTCCGACCGATCTGACCCTCGTGACGCGTGCGCCGGCAAAATCGTTTGAAATCTCCAACAACGTTTGGCGCAGATCCTGCTCGGTCATATTTCCCTCAGTGCGCACCAGAATTTCACTGCCACCGACGAATTCTACGCCGAAGTTGAAACCACGTGTAAAAATGAAAACCAAAGAAACGATCACAAAAACTGCCGATACACCAAGCCATAGATATCTTTTACTCACAACGTCGATCTTTTTCATGGTTCGACTCCCCTTTCGGCAGTTTTAGGAATGCGAATGAAGGAATGAAAGGCATCTGTTAGCAATCTTGAGAGTACCATGTTCACAAAGAAGCTACCGATCACGCCGATGATCAAAGTTATAGCGAAGCCCTTCACGGTACCCGTACCAAAGTAATAGAGTACCAAGCCAGCGATGATCGTTGTGAGGTTGGCATCGAACAGTGTGAAGAAACTCCTGTCGAACCCCGCCGTGATGGCCGCCCTAACAGACTTACCCGCTCTGAGTTCTTCCTTTATCCTTTCAGCGATGATGATGTTTCCATCCACAGTGGTACCTATCGTGAAGAGGATACCCGCGATGCCTGGCAGAGTGAGAATGGAACGGGTCGCCGCCATAACTCCGAGCAAAAGGATCGTGTTGTAAATGAGAGCGATGTCGGCTACCACACCCTGTATACCGTAGAAGATCGCCATGTAAACCATGACCAAGATGAGACCTATGATACCCGCCATGAGCGATGTTCGAACAATATCAGATCCCAACAATGGTGCAACCCAACCTGCAGAGACCTTTTCCAATCTGGCGGGCAGCGCGCCACTCCTCAATATCGCCGCGAGTTGTTTGGCTTCTTCGAGTGAGAAGTTACCCGTGATTTCTGCCTTACCGTCTGGTATAACTGAGATGACGTAACCTGCAAATTGAACGACGTCGTCCAACACAATGGCAAGCCTCTTTTCTCGAGCAGTAGCTGTACCTATTGCAGATTCCGGAACAACCAATTGTTGCGTGATACGCTTGAACACCTCGGCATCCTTGCTGGAGAGTTCAAACGTAACTTTGTATCCGAATCGGCCCACGCGCGTTTCTGGCACGGGACTGGCTGTGACTATGCGCGGAGAAACGAGCTTCAAATCTTTCACGAGCATGATCTCCTGCCTGACCAAATACCAGACTTTCCCGTCTCGCGAAGGCAACCATTGAGCCCTCCTGATGCGCGCCGATTCCATCAACCTTGGATCTTTGGAAGGATCAGCAGTACTTTCATCGATCACCTGACCGAAGTACATGACTCCGATCGAACCGAGTAGTTTCTCAGCACTGGTCGTGTCGGTAGCTGCGGGTATTTCAACAACGATGAACGAATGATTTTCCCTGAAACTCTTTCTCAAAGTT
>CAYXCE010000166.1:3323-3666 GCA_964463395.1 uncultured Pseudothermotoga sp. | reverse complement strand
ACTGGATCGAAGATTCACATCGGCCCTCAGTCCATCGATGCTCCAAGTTCAACGATGATGGGAGGTACTTCCATTTCTACGTGGAAGGTGAGAATGAATGCTCGAGCTGAGGTACAACCCACTCACAGACGAATGGGTCATCGTTTCCGCTGAAACGCAGCGTAGACCCGTCCAACCGTCCCAGCAGAGTTGTCCGATATGCGTTGGAGGACTTGAGCTTCCAGAAGAGTACGATTTAGTGAGTTTTGAAAACAGATTCCCCGCACTCAAGAGAAATCCACCCGATGTAGAAATCGAATCGAATATCTTTTTGAAAAAACGTTCCTTCGGCGTCTGTGAAGTG
>CAYXCE010000166.1:0-3313 GCA_964463395.1 uncultured Pseudothermotoga sp. | reverse complement strand
CAGCACGACGTGGCGCTGCCCGGTATGCCACTGAGGCAGATAGAAAAACTCATCGAGATGTGGATCGATAGGACCGTTCAACTTTTCTCGTTCGATTTCGTCGAGTACGTTTTCATATTCGAAAACAGGGGTAAAGAAGTTGGAGCGAGTCTTTCACACCCACACGGTCAAATCTACGCTTTTCCGTTCCTTCCGAAGAGAATCATCACGAAAATGGAAGCCGTTAGAAAGTGGTACAGAGAGAAGAATTCTTGTGTCATATGCGATGTGATAGCGGAGGAAACAAAACTCAAAAAAAGGGTCGTTTTTGAAACCGAAAGCTTCGTTTCCCTGGTACCGTTCTATGCGCGTTTCCCATTCGAAATACACATCTATCCGAAACGGCACGTCACGACGTTACCCGAACTGACCGTTCAAGAAAGATCCGAACTGGCGAAACATCTCAAAGTGATCACATCCAAATACGATGGACTCTACAATCAAGAGTTTCCGTACATGATGATGTTCTTCCAAGCACCGATCAAAACACCAGATGCGGGACTTTTTCATCTCCACGTGGAGTTCAATCCACCCAAGAGGGATAAAGACAAAATCAAATGGATGGCCAGTGTGGAAACAGGTACGTGGGCCTTCATAAATCCGATGATACCGGAACAAGCTGCCGAGATGCTGAGAAAAGTTGAGGTGAATGAACCGTGAGTGTGAAAGTGAAAGCACCCGGAAGAGTGAACATCATAGGTGAACACACGGACTACAACGATGGATTCGTTTTACCTTTCGCGATCGACAAGTACATCGAGGTGGAGGTGAAACCTTCAAACAGGTTCGTTCTCACTTCGAAGTTGTACGGGCAAACCGTCGAAGTCGACAAACATCGAAGAGTTGGTAACTGGACCGATTACGTGATGGGGGTTGTTTGGGCTTTGGAAGAAGCTGGATATCAGGTGGAACCGTTTGAAATGATCATAGATTCCACGTTACCAACCGGTGCGGGTCTTTCGAGTTCCGCAGCCCTCGAAGTTGCGAGTGCCGTGGCTATCATGAAGATGATGGGATATCAAATACGTCCTATGGATCTGGTTCATCTGTGTGTGAAGGCCGAGCGTGAATTCGTGGGTGTCAGGTGTGGGATCATGGATCAGTTCACGGCAGTTTTCGCAAAGAAGGATCACGCCATTCTGCTCGACACGATGACGCTCAATTACGAAGACGTTCCACTGAACTTGAACGATTACGAATTCGTGTTGATAGATTCCAACGTCAAGCATGAGTTGTCAGCGTCCGAGTACAACAAGAGGAGACAGGAATGCGAAATGGTATTGAGCAGATTGAACAAAAAATCTTTCAGGGAAATTTCTGAAAACGAGTTGGTGTTCTTGGACTCCACCTTGAGAAAACGCACCAAGCACGTTCTCGATGAAAACAAGAGAGTTTTGAAGATGGTTGATGCTCTGAGGAAAGGTAACATGTTTCTCTCAGGATGCTTCCTGTATGAATCGCACGCCAGCTTGAGGGATCTCTACGAAGTTTCATGCGATGAAGTTGATTTCATCGTGGGTTTCTTGAAAGGTAGAGTCGGTGTGATAGGTGCCAGAATGGTCGGTGGTGGGTTCGGCGGAAGCGTGCTCGCCCTCGTCCGTAAGGGGTACATTCAGTTCAGCTTTGAAGAGCTGAACAGGGAATACAAGAAGTTTTTCGGAAGAGAAATAAGAGTACTACACGTGAACAGCAGTGACGGTGTATTGAAACTCATAGCTCCTGAATCCTCGAGTGCGATCTGACTCTCAACCTCGCATAGATGACCAAAACGATCAGCGTGAGGATGAAAGGTATCATGTTGGTTATCTCCGAAGGTATCCTCAAGCTTTGAAGGGTGAAGCCGAACGCCTCAGCTATTCCAAACAGAAAAGCACCGAAAGCTCCAAATATAGCAGATTTACCACCCAAAGCTTGAGCGGCGAGCGCTATGAAGCCTCTCCCGCTGGTCATATCCCTGGCGAACCAAGACACATAACCCATGGAGAGGAAAGCACCACCTAAACCTGCGAAAACTCCACTCAAGAACAACGAGAGGTACTTCATCTTTGCGACAGAAATGCCAACAGAGACTGCTGCGTTGGGGTTCTCCCCGACCGCCCTCATCCTGACACCGAGCGGTGTTTTTCTGATGAAATAATCGACAACGAAGATCGAAATCAACGCCAGGTAGGTGAGCGTGTTGTGGTTGTTCAACATTTTACCAATGAATGGTATATCCCTCAACAGTGGTATATCCAATCTTGGTATCGGTTGACTTCCAAGAGACGCTGAAGTACCTTTCTCACCTGTGAGCAAGAACAACATGAACACAGTAAAACCTGAAGAAAGCAAGTTGAGCGCAACACCGGCTATCACCAAATTGGCGTTCAATTTGAGGTGAACGAACGCCAAAATCAAAGCGAGGACCGCGGAAGAGAAGATCCCCACCATCAGACCGATCCAAGGATTTTTCGTGAAGGCACCGATTATAGTACCCCAGAAAGCGGACATGAGCATCATACCTTCGATAGCGATGTTTATGGTACCAGTTATCGAACTGAGCAAAGCCGCCATGACGGCGAACAACAAAGGTGTTGAAACTCTCAGCACACTGTACCAAAAGGCCGGATCAGCGATGTTCGAAACGAGTATGTTCACTCCTTCATCGCCTCTCTTTCGATGATCTTCTGTTTGAATCTCGCAAGCAGTGCCTCAGCGGTGATGAGCAGGATCATGATGCTCTGCAAGACGATGACGACCTCAGGAGCTATTCCCGTGAGCCTGCCCATTATGTTCGCTCCGACTCTCAGGTAAGCGATGAAAAATGCGCTGGGAATCACCAGGAACGGGTTGTTCCTTGCGATGATCGCCACAACGATCCCATCGAATCCGTATCCTGGAAACGACTGCCACACGAACCGCCTGTACATAGCCGAGATCTCGATACCACCAGCGAGTCCAGCAACGGCACCAGCAAGAATTTGAGTCCAGAACATGACGCGCGAAACGTTTATTCCTGAATAGAAGGCGAACTTTTTGTTGGCACCCATCGCTCTTATTTCATAGCCAAACCTCGTTCGATAGACGAGCAATCCAACTACTATGACCACACCTATCGCTATGAACAAACCCGAATTGAGCCTAAAACGCGTTAAAGTTTCAAGCCAGGCGGTCTGTGGAAACCTGTAAGATACCAGCGCACCCGCAGTCTTGTCCCTGAAATAATTGTTGACCAGGAACAGAACGAGCAGATACGATATGTAATTCATCATGAGTGAGGAAACAAGTTCACTCG
>CAYXCE010000165.1:0-3674 GCA_964463395.1 uncultured Pseudothermotoga sp. | reverse complement strand
GGGGCACGCCATCGTTTCGAGTTTGTTGCCGAACGCCGATCCGGTGCACCGGATCTCCATCATTCCGAGAGGTTATCGAGCTCTGGGTTACACCCTACAGCTGCCTGCCGAAGACAGATACATCGTCACGAAGAACGAGTTGCTCGATCAGATCACGGCTCTGTTGGGTGGCCGTGCGGCAGAGGAGATCGTCTTCGGTGAAATATCCACAGGCGCCGCTTCGGACATCGAACGTGCAACGGAGCTGGCGAGAAAGATGGTCTGTCAACTCGGCATGAGTGAGCGGCTCGGACCTCTGGTGTGGGGTAAAGCCGAACAGGAGATCTTCTTGGGCAAAGAGCTCACGAGGCTCAGAAATTACAGCGAAGAAGTCGCCAGCGAGATCGACGAAGAAGTGAAACGGATCGTGACTGGGTGCTACGAAAGAGCCAAGCAAATGTTGATAGAGCACAAAAAGCAACTCGATGAGCTTGCAGAACTTCTGCTCGAAAGAGAAGTCATAGAGGGTGAAGAGCTCAGAAAGGTCCTGAAGAAGGAATTGAGCGGTGAGGAAGTGGTGAACAATGAGAAGCTTGGAACAGCTGTCAGGGATGGGAAAAACGGTTGAGATCACCATCGATGAGAGTTTAACCTGGCGTGAAGATCGGGAAATGGAAATGCTCGAACTAGCGAGCACTTCGGGTCTCTGTGCTCATGTCTTTCACAGCGCTTACTATTTGATTCAGCCTTTCCTAACTGAGAACGAAGTCTCCGTTGTGACCGAAGCGAACGTCAGACACATCGTACCCATCAGAGTGGGGGAAACGGTCGCGATGGGCGTGAAAGTGTTGGGGGTTACTGACAACAAGATCAAGATCCGTGGCGTCGTGATGAAAGGTGAAACGAAAATACTCGAAGTGGAGTTCGTGAGGGCAGTCGTTTCGAGGAACTATCTCAGGAGGGCTGCCCTTGAGAAGACCACGTGATGCGAAAGATCTCAAGGAACTGAACAGCATCAAGCTTCTCAGAGGAAGCGAGACACACATCGAGAAGGTAGAAACGAAGGGCGATCTGATGATCGCCCTTGTTTTTCCAAACAGTTACGATGTTGCCGCTTCGAATCTCGGATACAATCTGGTCTGGAAGTATCTGAACCAACTGCGACACGTTCGGTGCGAAAGGTTCTTCTTCGACGAAAATTTTCAAAAATTTTATTCTCTCGATACCCAAACCCCCATCGATCAATTCCAAATTTGGGCGTTCGTGCTCCATTTCGAGAACGATCTTTTGAACGTGTTGAAAATCTTGCTGAAAAAATCCGTGCCACTGAAGAGCGTGCGTCGCTCAGATTTTCATCCCATCGTGTTGTTCGGTGGTGCTCTGTGTTACACGGATCTACCCGTGTTGAAAAAAATCGCGGATGTCGTCCTCCATGGGGATATCGAGCCGATGCTCGAGGGTCTGGACCGAGTTCTACGTCCAGGAGGAAGGAAGAAGATCTTGGAAGGTTTTGCCACACTTCCATTCTCGAGTGTCCCCGCCTTGTCGAAAAATTTCGAAGAAGTCTCGTTCTGTCACAACTTGGACGATTTTCCTCCCGTTTCCCCCTTGATCACCGCACGCGGCGAGTTCGCCGGCAAGTTGCTCGTCGAGTTGGAAAGGGGTTGCATCCACAGATGTAGTTTCTGCATGATGGGAAAGTTGAAAAAACCTGCGAGGTTTTTGAGCTTGGAAAAATTGGGGGAAATTCTCGACACCCACGGATCGGTCGGTTTGATAGCTTCCAACGTGACTGACTATCCTTCGCTCGATCGGTTGATCGACTTGCTGGAGATGAAAAGAAATCTTGTTTCCGTTTCTTCGCTGAGGCTCGATCGCCTGACGGAAAGATTTCTGAACTTTTTGAGAAAACATCAAGAGAGTATCACCATCGCACCGGAAAGTGCGAGCGACAAAATCAGAGAGATTCTGAAAAAGGATCTGACGGATGCGCAGATAGAGAGAGCTCTGCACTTGGCAAAAAACGCCGGTTTCGACGAGATAAAGATGTACTTCATGTTCGGCTTAGATGAAGAAACGGAGCAGGATCTATCTGCCATAGGTGATCTGGCACGCCACGCACTCGAACTCGGATTCAAGAAGGTGAAACTCTCGATAAATCCATTCGTACCCAAAAGAGGAACCGAGTTGGAGAAAAGGCGCATGCAGGATGCGAAAACTCTCCAAAGGAAAATGACCATCATTTCTTCTTCTGTACCAAAAGCGGCGAAAGTGACGTTCGAAAGCCTCCGTGAAAGTCAGATCCAGTACGCCGTTAACAACTTGAACGACGATGCGTCTGAACGGCTCATCGACGAAGTTGAAATGAAGGGTGTTTCGGAGAAGTTGTTCACTGAATCTTTCAAAGAGTATATAATGAAATATGAAAGCTGAATCAGTAGACGGGGGGAAACTCTTGAGAAGGAGTCCTAAACGATCCGATGGGAAAAAGACGTTTTCCGATCTTCTGAGATCTGCTCGCGAGCTGTTCGCCACGCACGGTTATCACGGCGTTTCGATCCCCATGATATCGAAAAGGGCCAACGTGAAACCTTCAACTTTTTATCAGTATTTCAGCGGAAAAGAAGCAATCTACGACGAGCTGATCAAGGAAGCTTTGGTGTTGTTCGGACGTTACTTGAAACAGGTGGACGATTCCAGTGCCCGAACGATCGTCGAAACTTTCGTCAGATCTTACAGCCGCTTCTTCTCTGAACATTTTCAACACTTTCGTATCCTCCACGAAGCAGTGTATCTGAAAAGACCCGTCCACAAGAAACTCGAATCCATCCTGAGAACGAGAGTGATCAGCGGATTGTTCTTCGATCTGGACGAGAAAGAGAGCAGGGTTCTCAGTTGGTTCGTCACAGGTCCCATTCGGTTCGCAAGCATCTTCAAATCTCTGAGAAAAGAGAGCACTATTGATGAATCGATGATCAGAGACTTCGTAGAGTTCATCATGCATGGCATCAGTGCGGGCGATCACGTTTTAGACGAGAGAGTTTTCACCGTGGATGTCAAACCGCTCACTGTGGAAACGAGTTCAACGAAGTTGCGCTTGCTCCAAGCGGCCGAACAAATGTTCGGCAAGAACGGTTACAGGAACACCATGATCAGCGATATCACCAGAGCCGTGAAAGTTGCGGCGGGCACGTTCTACATATATTTTCCCAGCAAAGAAGCCATCCTCGAGGAGCTGGTGATGTCCACGAACAGGAACATGAGGTTGACCATCTCGAGCGCCATCAAGAATTTTCCAGACAGGCGTGATGCGGAGATAGCCGGATACAACGCTTTTCTCAGATTCTTTTTGAACCACTCGAACATGTACCTTGTGGTCAGGCAAGCTGAGTTCTTCAATCCGGAGATATCCCGTAGATACTACGATAAGATTTTCAACAGTTATATCCCCCCACTGGAAAGGGCCATATCGGAAGGTGTTTTCAGGCCGTTCAAACCGGAAAATCTCGCCATCGCGTTGATGGGCGTTGGGCACTTCATGGGTGAGGACCTCGTGGTTTACAGCAAAGTTGACGAAGATGGAATCAACGATCATCTTTCCTCGCTCGCGAGGTACCTTTTGAAAGGTATCTCACACAGGGTAGAAACACCGAGCAACAAAGAGCAAGAAAGAGCAAGAGAAAGAATAACAGGAT
>CAYXCE010000164.1:0-3728 GCA_964463395.1 uncultured Pseudothermotoga sp. | reverse complement strand
CTGAAACTTTCTGCAGAGCGATGTACGAACTGTTGATACACAACAAGGTTTCTTATCAAACTCCCTCAGGCTTCCTCGTCGATTACGTTTCTCATGGACAGGATATAAAGTTTCCAAGGGATGTGTTGAAAGACAAGGCGGGAACTTGTGTCGATCTTGCCATACTTTTCGCCGCTGTCTGCAGGGCTGTCGATTTGAAAACCTATATCGTGGTGATACCTGGTCACGCCTTCCCCGTTGTTGAACTACCTTCAGGGGATCTGCTACCCATAGAATCGACCGGAATCGGAGGACCCGCCGTTGGTAAGAGTGTATCTTTTGAAGAAGCAGTCGAGATGGGAGCTCGAAATCTTTCAAAACTCGAATTTGGAAAGTTCTTCGTCGTTGATCCTGCAGAACTTCAGAAAGTTGGTGTTTTGTCTCCAGAACTTCCAGCCCTTCCTTCAACAATCTTGAAAGATTGGGGCTACACTCTTCCACAACGCACTCAAACTCAACCAACCCAACAAGCTCAAAGACCGGCAGGGTCCACTCCACCTACTCCGTCTCCGAGTCCTTCACCATCACCAACTCCAACACCACAACCACAGAGAACCGTCAGCATCAGTGGTTATTTCGTTGGAAACTACAGAAATTCCGTGACCGGCCAGCAGGGGAAATTAGAATTTCACATCGAACAATCTGGAAACAACATAAGAGGCGATGTGTACGTGGATGACTCGGATATGGGAGAATTCACAGGAAGCATTTCCGGAAACAACGTTAAGATCACGGCGAACATCGAGTCTACCTATTATTCAACGGTTTACACTGTCGTTTTCAATGGTACTATCCAGGGTAACACTATCTCTGGCACCTACAGTATTCCAGGTTCGAACGTGACGGGGACTTTTTCTGTCAAGAAGAGCGATTAGATCCGAATCGATTTTGAAATGCTCTCATATAACCCATAGCAGTGGCGTACTGAATGGATCTGGTCCAACCACTGCAGTCACCTATGACGTGTAGGTTCTCAATGATGTCGTTGCAGAATTTGTTCGAATAGAACTTTACCTCCACCGCATAGAGTAGATTGTCGAAATATGCCACACCTCTGATGACTCGATCGAGATTTTCTATGAAATCGACTAAAGACTCTCTTATCTTCGATGGAAAAACGAGATTCGCGTCACCCAGTATGAAACTACTATCGTTCAGGGTTGGTTGAACCCTTCCCAATCTTTTTGTTCTTCTGTATTCTTTGAAATCACCATAGGTTTGCAGGATGACTTTCTCTTTGTCACCGGCCAAGATATTCGCAAGCTTGGCGAGATTTTTCCCGTATCCCGTCGGATCTTTGAACGGTTCTGTGAAGCGCGTCGTGACCAACACGGCGAAGTTCGTGTTGGCTGTTTTGTGATGAGTGTCTGAATAACCATTCACGGTGGTGAAGTCCTCGTACTTCTCCAAAGTTACTTTACCCGCAGGGTTCTGACAAAAAAGCCTGCACGTGTAACCTGTCCTCGTTCTGTATCTGACCTTCACTTCGTACATGTCAAAGAATTCTTCCATGACATGGTTGGGAAGTTCATACCTGACCCCTATATCGACGTAGTAATTCTCTTTGACGAGTTGAGGGTATTTCTCTTTGATCCGATCCATCAATCTATGACCACTCCGTCCCACAGCGATGACCAATTCATCGAAAGTGAACTCACCTCTTTTTGTGATAACTTTATGCTTTTCTCCAAGCTCGACATCTTCTACCGTGGTGTCGAACAAGAATTGGATGTTTTTGTGAGAAGAAAAGCACTCGAACAAATTGCTGTTCGTTTCTTTCAGTACGTCGGTCCCAAGGTGAAAGAAATACGCTTTGATCGGTTCAAAACCGTGATCGTAGAATCTTTTGTAGATGTTCTCATCCGCAAAAGATTCACCGAATTCTATTTTCTTTCCGTTCTTTTCGAACGATTTGAGGTACTCTATAGGTTTGCTCCTGTCACCCAAGGTTGGTGTGTAACCAGAGTATGTCAAGTAGAGCTCGACGATCCTGTATTGTATTTCTAAAGGCACATCCAATTCGCCACCCATACCCTTGCTGATGAAAACCTTTCCATCCATGCGCACACCAGAAATAGTGTTGTGCATGTGATCCTTACCTTTCTCAAACACTATCACATCGTAATTGCCGATCTTCCCCGAATCTATCAAACCTTTCAGAAAACCAATCGCTGCTGCTCCAAAACCAACGATTCCAAGCTTTTTCACAGTTTGATCCCTCCACCTCAACTTTTGAATGTTCGTTGATTTAACCCAATCACCATGATGGAACATCTCACCAGAAAAATTCTAATCGCATTCTAATCGTTCTTATCATAAATTCACCTTGAGCGAGTCCATGGGGGGATAACCGATGAAAAAACTCCATTTGTTGTTGATCTACCTGATTCCAATGATCGCAGTGTTCTCATATCAGGAAGATGTACTCAGTAACTTCATACATATCAAGACGTTGGGCGATGGTATCACCGATTTTCTGGTCGGCGAAGATGTGATCGTCCTCACCTTGACTGATCAGAATGACCACAAGGTTCAAGTTTACAATAAAGCAGATGGAAAACTGATGTGGGAGAAAAAATACAAATCGATCCTGACGAACATGTGGAAAGCAATTATAGTAGACGATAAACTTTGCCTATTCGTCGAAGAGCTTTCAAACCCTTCTTTTCCTCATTTAGTTGTTCTCGATCTTCGCACGGGAAAAGATCTTTCTACTGTGTACCAGCAAGAGTTGATGAAGTTTGGTACTATCTATCCATTCCACATTTACAAAACGAAGTTGGTCCTTAGAGGTGGGGCAGAGTTTTACATCTTCGATTTGAAGCAAGGAAAGTTGATTCATCCTGAAGGGACTTTCGTTGCTTTAGCTGGGGATAAATTGTTATATCTTGGGAAAACCGATTCGAAAGCAAAGAATCAAGTCCCATTGCTCTTCTGCCTTGAAGATGGGAAGATCCAATGGAGGGATAAAAAATTCAAAGAAGAAGAGATCAATTTTCTACGCAACGAAAATTTGTATCTCCAAGACATAGCTGTCGAGGGATTTCCAATCTTCTTCGTTACAAGCTCTAAATTGAGGCAAGGCTCGAGTAGATTCTTAATCTTGACGGAATCTGGAGAGTGCAGATTCTACGAACCCAAAGACTTCGGACTTGAATCAATTTGCTGGAAAGTTCTATTCCAGCACGTAAAAGGTTCTGGAAAGAACACATATTCAGTTGTCGCATTGACAGCTGAGTTCAACGGCTCGATGGGCGAACTGGTCCTATTGACGTTCGATGCGTCTGGTGACCTGATCGCTGAACAAAAACTTTCGGATGTTCAAATTCTCCACCACGAATTGGATAGTTCAGGTAGGCTTATTTTAGTTTGTCAAGGTTACACCGATCAAAATTTCATGATCTTCGATGTGACCTCACTGAGGAAGCTTTTAGATCAGAAACTACCTGGAGGTTTATCAGTGTACAGTGTCCTTGCGAGCGATAATGAAGAGATATATGCGAAAGGTGCGTACGAATATTGTTCGTGTGTTTTTTCCCTCAACAAATCTCGGGGAGAATTGCAATCTTTCTATGTTGTTGAAAATCTCAACATTGGTCCTGTCCATTTCGGATTGTGTGATTCTAAAGATCTGTTTCTACTCTTCAAAGAACTTTCTCAACCCGGTACGATCACAGTCGTTCGTATTC
>CAYXCE010000163.1:0-3731 GCA_964463395.1 uncultured Pseudothermotoga sp. | reverse complement strand
TCTCGGAATAGACCACCCTGACCGGCGAGGACATGATGTCCTTCGCGAGCACACCCCTGTTCACGTAACGCCTCAGCGTTTCCAAAACGATCTTCTTGATCGAAGCGATGTTGGATTCGTTCACGGTGAAGCTCGCAGCCTTTCTGTGACCTCCACCGCCCAGCTCGCTCGCCACACCCCCGAGGTCCACCTCGTTGGAGGAAGTGCGCATTATCACGTGCATCTTCTTACCGGTTCGCACGATGCATATCAGCGTTTCCACGTTCTCCAGATCCCAGAGTTTGCTCACGACGGCTCCGAGTCCCCCGATGAATTTTTCCGTCTCCGCAACTGAGACGTGAACCGTCAAACCGTCTATCTGGTGAAATTCGATGTTCGACAATAGTTGTTCCAAAAGCTGTTTCTGCTCGAAATTCAGTTCGTACCTTATGTACTCGGCGACTTCCGCCAGGTTCGCTCCCTTTTGCAACAACAACTTCACAGCTTCCAAGTCCCTCAGCGTCGTGCTCGTGTAGAGTAAACTACCCGTGTCTTCGTAGATCGCAGTTGCGAACAGGGTGGCATCTATCGCGTCTATGTCGATACGCTTTCTGAAGATCTCTTCGACCAGTATGGTGACCGTGGCCCCAACGTTCTCTATCCTCTTTTCACCCCGTATCGTCTGTTCCTTGATCTCGGGATGATGATCATAGATGACGATTTTTTCAGCTTTCTCAACGATCTTCTGCACCTTTTGTCCCAACCTGTCCAGCGAGGACGTGTCCACAACGACTAAAGATTCAACGTTTTCTTCCACCAAGTCGCTCTCGGTTATGTAGCTGTACTTTTCTTCGTAGATGCCCAGAAACTGAGACAGGTTCTGTTGGGGTGCACCGCTGATCAAAACCGTGTGATCCGGATAAATTTTCTGGGCGGCTATCGCCGAGGCGAAGCAATCGAAATCAGGATTTCTGTGTCCCACTATGAGCTTCAAGATTTTTTCCTCCTGAGTACTATCTGTTGACCTTGTTTCAGTCCGAGCCTCTCGGCGGCCGAACCTTGGTTCACCGCTATCTCGAGAAAACCAGAGCTGTCCGGATGAACGAGCAAAGATCCTTTCACGACATCGCCGAAGGTCCTCACGTACGGCAGATCGAACTTGTCGTTGAGGGTCAGAACATCGTCGATCTCCCAGCCTGAGCGTTGCACCAACTCCAGCGGGATGTTCGTTTGAACGTTTCCGAAACTGTCGAAGTACGCGACCTCACCCACGATCGTTTCGTTCACAATTTCAGCTTGTTTGGTGGGCAGAACGATGAAATTGGGTAGCACACCGCCCAGCTCTTCGAAGGGAACTCCCTTGGAGAGGTGAGCGGCCACCGGTGCGAAGATGTCTCTGCCGTGGAAGGTGTACGAAGAAGCGTAATGGTACTTTTTGTTGCTGAGCTCTCTCACCTGCTTCACACCGTACTCGAGCGCGACGTGGGTGAATATGCCGTTGTCTGGTCCCACGTAGTACTGTTCGTTCTTGGTCCGCATGCAGATGGCTTTCCTGCTCGTTCCAACGCCGTAATCGACCACGGCGACGAAGATGGAACCAGCAGGAAAATCTTTCGAAGCCCTCAAGAGGATGTGTGAAGCCATCCTAACGTTGAACGGTTCTATCTCGTGCGTTATGTCTATGATCTCAACGGAGGGGTTTATGCGTTTCATCACAGCTTTAGCGACGCCAACGTAGTGACTACGAACGGACCAATCCGTCAGAAAGCCTATCATCTTGCGATTTCACCTTCCCACAGTGAAATGCTACCATAATGTTGGGGGAAAGTGCTCGAGTGATGAATCGTCAATGTGTTTTTGCCTTATCGTTGCTTTCCATCTTGTTACTCGCAAATTTCATAGAACTTCCCGGTGAAGAATGGGCCGTTGGTCTGTTTAAAACAGAAAAAGAGTTTTTACTCATCGCGCAGGAAGATAGGAGCAAGCAGATCCTGTTGATGCATCTGGACAGATCGTTCAAGCTTTCAAAATTGGATCGAATAGCGAGTGCGAAGCCAGACAGAATCAACGATGCTTTGTTCCTTGAGGGGAAAAATGTGTTCGTTCTGGCGGGCCATTCTCTGGACAATTTGCGACGAAGATCGATCTACATCTGCTTGATCTCCGTCCATGGGGAACTGTTGAAAGAGCAAACCATCACCTTTTCAGGCGCAGAATCTTGGGCAGAATCGATAGCTTTCAGCAACGGTTCCCTCTTCCTCGCGGGTGGATACAACACGTTGAAGAGGGGTTGGTTCGACGCCCTGTTGCTCAGGTTGAGTTTAAACTTCGCGTTGACGTGGCGAAAAACCACGGGTGGTTTGTCGGACGATTGGTTCAGCCGTGTGAAGTTGGTCGACTCACATCTTTTGTGCTTGGGCTCTACAGAAAGTAGGGGACGAGGAGCGGCTGACATGTTGATCGTCCTGTACGATCTGAAGGGAAAAAAGATCTGGGAAAAAACTTTTGGAGGTTCCGATTGGGACAGAGCGGTGGACTGCGTCGTGTTCAAGGACAAGTTTTTCATTCTGGGTTTGACTTATTCCCACACGTTCCACAGCAGCGGCCTTCTGATCGAGCTGAGGCGCGATGGCAAGTTCATAAAGGAGCGTTTGATCGATCTCAACTCGGACTTTTCACCGTCTGGCATCGTCGCACTTAAAAATCACCTGCTCGTGTACGGTGCCGTGTGGAACGATCAGACGCGTTTCGATCCGATCTTCATCCTGCTCGATGAGCGCGGTGAGGTACAAAAGATCCACACCGTCCCTTGGCCGAACGATCAGACGGTGAGGGGTGTCCTACTTGAAGATGGGCAAATAATCTTCTACGGTGAATCAGGAAATGAAATCACCAACGAAGATGTCTATGTACACGCACTGTCGATCGATTCGCTTCTGCCATCAAAGGAGTGATTCAAGCCTTGATCAATTTGTATCTTTCATAGATCATCGTGACCTTCCCATCTTCTATGAAGAATTCAACGTCCATTTTTCTGAAATTCTGCAGGGTGAAGCATCTGATGTAGTTGTTCTCTATCTTTTCTGGAACGAGCGTTGAAGTCAATTTCAAATTCCTGCTCACCATCTCCATGACGAGGAATTCGCCGTTCCTCTTGACGTCGAACAAGACGGATCTTTTGTAACCTTCATACCTTCCAACCACTTTTTGAAGGATTCTATCGAACTTGACGAAGTTGAACTTCTCTTCAGGATCTTCATTGAGCATCAACGCGAGCGCGTACATGCCGATGTTCGACAGAGGATACCCCGCACAGTTCGAAAGCAGCGCAACGGCGATCTTCTTGTTGGGTATGTAACCGATAAAGCCTGTGTAGATGAGCACGGACCCGCTGTGCTCCACGAGCTTTTCTCCCAGAAAGTTTGGATGGACGATCCAACCATAGCCGTACTTTTCATCGCCGAAGCTTTCCCAAGGCACCGAGATGTAACCTTCCTCCATCGACTCGATCGATTTTTTCGAAACGATCCTCGCACCGTCGAGTTCGCCTCTGTTCATGTAGAACATCAAATACCTCGAAAGGTCCATCACGTTGCTCAACAGCCCTCCATCCGAGCTGATCCCGTACGGGAAAGACTTTCTGACGTGCATGTTGGCCTGAGGATCGAGCACGTATCCAACCGCGACGTTGGGATCCTTCTCCACTTCGTGTCTGTGGAAGTGCGAGCGGTTCATACCGAGCGGCCCGAGGA
>CAYXCE010000162.1:0-3760 GCA_964463395.1 uncultured Pseudothermotoga sp. | reverse complement strand
GGTCGTATTGAAGGACGAACAAGACCACGTTCTGTACGTTGGTCAAGCACAAGTAGAAGTACTGCCTGGTGTGCAAAATACAGTGAGCGTACCCATGATCTTGAATACAGCAGATCTGCAGATAGATATTTTCGTTACCTCAACTGAGGTAGCTTCTGTGAAATTGGAACTTTTTTATTCTGACGATATAAGAATTTTCGAAAGAGATCTTCGAAACGGAACTGCCAGTTTGCAACTAGAGAATCTTCCAAGCGTTGTTTGGAACGTAAAATTCACACTTTATGACCAAGTAGGGCAGCAGATGCTCATATGGCCGGAGAAAGGTTCCTTTGGACTCGAGTTACAGCCAGGGAGGTTGAACAGATACTCCTTCACTATAGATCAGTTTGGCCATGTAGGAGTGAAAATGGAAGTCGAACTTATAGAGACTGTCTCCTCAACAACATTGACCAACGTCGAAGATGGCATCCAGATCTCTTGGGATCCAATGGAAAAAGCTTCTTATTATCAGATCTACAGAAAAGAGGGAGATCACTGGGTGGAAATCTTCAAAGGGATAGAAACTTCCTATTTGGACAAGGACGTCGTTGAAAATTTCGAGTACAGCTATGTGTTCAATGTCGTGACTGTGGATAGAAAACACCGCGGCTTTTCGAAGGTCTTCACCGTTGTGAGAGATATTCCCCGAATCTTTGTAGCTTTTCAAGATGATAGCTTGGTTCGATACAAACTTGTCGATTCACGAATCGAGCAGAAGGCTTCAACTGGTGTTTCAAACATGAAGATGCTCCGAGCGGTGAGAAACGATCTATTCGTCGTTACAGACAATTCTGTGGTGAGATTGAACACTGAGAATTTGAATGAGATCAATTCACAGAAGCACAATCTTTTCTTGTTCGGTTCCAATTTCAGTCTGAACGATAAGTATCTCGTGCAAATATCGTCTAACACCGTGATAAGGCTCAGTATATATAACCCAGCTTCAATCACCACAACGCAGCTGGATGGTGCTTGTAATTACGTAAGCCTTGATCGTCATCTGATAATCCTCAAAGGTGCAACGGTACAAGTGCTTGATCCGGAAACTTTACAATTGATTACTTCAAAGAACATCGACGGCGCACAAAGGGTATTCACCAAAGGAGATTTAGTCTTCGTACTTTGTGAGAGGAACAACAGTTTTGTTGTCGAAATCTACAGACTTAACGGAACAAGTCTCGATCCTGTTCAGCAGAGTATTAATAGTCCTGGTGATGTGAGATCTTTGGACGTTTCGAACGATTTCTTTTGTTTCGGTATATACAACAAAGGTGTTTATCTTGGAAAGATTGGAGGTGCTCAGTTAAAACAGATCAGTTCTACTCATCCTGTAGCACTGAAGATCGTTGGGCAAAATCTCCACATTCTCTACAGTAATAAATTAGAGATCCATTCAGTGAACTTAGACTCGTTAACCACAACGTTGGTGGCTTCGAGCACTTTCAGCAAAAGTTGCCTGACTTTCTTTGCAGATTGAGGGATGGTGAAAGTTTTTAACGTTTTTTGGAGGTGAGAAAGTGTGGCTCATCATTTCTGATACACATGATAATCTCCATAACATCGACGAATTTCTGGAAGAAGCGAGAAAACGTAACGTGACACACATTTTTCACTGCGGTGATGTGGTTTCTCCGTTCGCTTTGAGCAGGTTGTTGAAGTTTGGAGCCGAATTCTATGGGGTTTTTGGGAACAACGATGGAGAAATATTACTTCTCAGTCAGAGATCCTCGGGCCGCATCGTTAAGGGCCCAATTGAGCTTTCGATCGGTACGAAAGAGATAGCAATGATGCATGAACCTTTTGCGCTGAATGCGTTGTTGCAATCTCAGCAGTATGACTTCATCTTTTACGGGCACACGCACAAAGTCGATATAAGAGAACTTGGTAGATGTCTTTTGATCAATCCCGGAGATGGTAGCGGGTACGTTGCCGAAAAGGCGAGCGTGGTTTTTCTCGATCCAGACTCACGGAAAGTAGAAGTGTATCAAATATGAAGAAAATATGTATTTAATGTAAACTCACAAGACAGAATTCATCGTAGTTCTCTTCAAGACAGCACGTTTTGAACGATGATGAAGTTGATATGGAGAATTCGTATATCGTTGTGTTGAAAAATTATTGTTTGATCGCGAATGCAACGAGCGAAGTTTTAAACGGTGTGTTGGGGAAGGACTTCCATTGTGTTAAAAAAACAAGATCATATTTTTCTGTTCTAAAAGGGCCGTTTTGACGGCCCTTTTCTTTGATCAATATAATTCCCGTGAAATAGATTGAGGATCGAGGGAGTGGTCATCGTGAGGCGCGTCGTTGTCACAGGTATGGGGATAGTCTGTCCGTTGGGAATCGGTAAAGAAGAAGTAATGCTGAATCTCAAAAAATCTGTTGTAGCTGTTGATAAGATCAGCAGCTTCGATGCGAGCAACCTACCTGTTAAGATCGCGGCCGAAGTGAGAAATTTCGATCCAGAAAAATACATGGACAGAAAGCTTGTACGTAGGACTGATAGGTTCGTCCATTTTGCCATCGTTGCTTTCAAAGAAGCTGTCGAACAATCGAAAATAGATCTATCTGCTTTTTCTGAAAAAACCGCGGTACTCGTGAGTTCTGGCATGGGTGGATTCATCACTTTGGATACAGAAAACAACAAGTTTCTCACAAGTGGCGCTTCGAAGGTGAGCCCGTTTTTGATACCAATGTTACTCATAAACATGGCTTCTGGAATCATCTCGATTGAGTACGGTTTGAAGGGAATCAATTTTGCGCCGGTGAGTGCTTGTGCTTCTTCAGGGCACGCCATAGCTCTGGGCGCCATGCTGATCAGGCACGGTTACGCAGACGTGGCCATCGTGGGAGGTTCCGAAGCCACCATAGCTCCTCTTCCTTTGGCGGGTTTTGCGAGCATGCGTGCCCTTTCGATGAGAAACGAAGAACCTCAGAAGGCCTCGAGGCCGTTCGATGTCCATCGAGACGGTTTCGTCATGGGTGAAGGGGGGGCTGTTCTCGTTCTCGAGGCGGAGGAGATAGCCCGTGAAAGGAACGCAGACATAATCGCCGAGATAAAGGGATTTGGAATGAACGACGATGCGTACCACATGAGCGCTCCAGATCCAGATGGGGTGGGCGCAGAAAAGGCTATGAGACTCGCTCTGGAAGATGCAGAACTTTCACCGGGAGAAGTTCAGTATGTGAGTTGTCACGCCACGAGCACACCAGCAGGAGATGTTGCAGAGGCGAAGGCGATAGAAAGGGTCTTTGGAAGTGGTGTTTTTGTGAACAGTAGCAAGGCACTCATGGGACACTTACTCGGTGCGGCGGCGGCAGCGGAGACAGTTGTTGGGATATTGGAAATGCAGGAAGGTTTTCTCCACGCCATGCCAAACTTGGACGAAAAAGATCCTGAGATAAGCATTAACGTTGTAGGAAAAGAGCCGATGAGCTTGAAAATCGAAAACTTCGTGAAGAACTCTTTCGGTTTCGGAGGCCACAATGTGTCGATCATTGTAGGGAGGTATGAAAGTTGAATGTGGATGAGATATTCCGCATTTTGCCACACCGATTTCCCATACTGTTAGTCGATAAGGTGTTGGAGAAGAGCGAGAACCGAATCGTGGCGATCAAGAACGTGACTATCTCTGAGATATTCTTCCTCGGTCACTTTCCCGATTATCCCATTTATCCGGGTGTGTTGATCATCGAGGGCATGGCACAAACTGCGGGGCTG
>CAYXCE010000161.1:2482-3845 GCA_964463395.1 uncultured Pseudothermotoga sp. | reverse complement strand
GAGAAGGAAACTCAGTAGAGATGAAAATCGATCTGTCTTATGGGTTCTGGGTTCGGTTTTGCGAATAGAAATCCCTGCACGAAATCGACGTGTTTGCGAATGAATTCGTATTCCTGGACGGTCTCGACTCCCTCTGCAAGGGTTCGTATTTGGGATTCTTTCGAAAGCATGATTATGGCTTTGAAGACGGACTGTTTCAGCTCGTCGTTGTGTATGTTCCTTATTATTTCTCTATCTATCTTCACGATGTCTGGTTTCAGATTCACGAGCACGTTCAAGTTCGAATATCCAGATCCAACATCGTCGAGCGCCACGAGGAATCCGTTGGCTCGATAATAGTTCAGCACGTTTTTCAGATGTTCTATGTCCGACACTCTGTAACTCTCGACTACTTCGAAAACTAGGTTCGAAGGGCTCAATTCGAGACATTTTGCCCACTCTATGGTCGATCGCAGGCAGGAAACGGGATCGTAGATGGAGGTTGGAACGAAATTGATGAATATTTTGTAGTGGTTCAGCTTCTTCACAGCGGCCATTTTCACCGACATCTCGCGACAGAATCTATCCAAATAGAAAAGTGTGTCCGTCTCTTCGGCCAACTCGAACAGTTGCTTCGGGCTGATGAGAGTACCATCTCTCCTGACGCCTCTCACCAGAGTTTCGTAGCCAACGACCGTCAGATTTTCACTCTCCAAAACGGGATGGAAGTGAACCGTCAGTCTCTGTTCCATCAGAATTTCGAAGTATTCCTGTGATTTCAAGAGCGAGAACCAAGTCTTCAGAGGCTTCAGCTTATAGAAGCTGGTGAAGGACAGATCCTCACTTTCGTCCAAAGAGATGCACAGAATATCGTTCAGTTCCGGTGGCGAAAAATCGCTCGATTTCGAAAATTCCTCCATGAAATCTCTGAACTTTTCAACCTTCACCTTCAACAGTTCCTTCTCTGTGGAAAACTGCAAATTCATCTTTTCCAGAATCTTTTTCAACTTCTCGAGTAAAACTTCGACCGGCACCATGAAATAAACCACTTTCGGAGTATTCTCTATTTTCGGTAAAACCTGACACCTCTGACAGAGATTCTCCATTTCCTTCACCTCAACATTTGTTGAATCTTTTCTCGATTAATTATACACTCAATCGATTTCCGGAACTGAAAAAGTGTGAGCGCACTTTCATAGTGAATGATAATTTTCCCCAACGACCATTTCAACTCTCGAACGATCGAAACTGATGTATCTCAGCGAAATTGTGACAAAAAGCATGGTATAATTTTTCAGTCAACATAGGAGGTGAACTGCGTGCGGCAGAGCCTTCAAGAGAGAGTGAACGTCCTGGAAGATGCCATAAAGAGGGTACTCTACAT
>CAYXCE010000161.1:0-2382 GCA_964463395.1 uncultured Pseudothermotoga sp. | reverse complement strand
GAGATGAAGGCTTTCAAAGATGAAATGAAGGTGTTCAAAGACGAGATGAAGGAGTTCAAAGATGAAATGAAGGTGTTCAAGGACGAGATACAAAGAGACACGAAAGCGCTGAAGGAAGAGATGAAAGCTTTCAAAGATGAAATGAAGGCGTTCAAGGATGAAATGAAGGCGTTCAAAGATGAGATGACGGAGTTCAAAGAATGGAGCAAAAAGAACATAGAGAGTCTGAACAAAAAATGGGGAGAGTTGGCCAACAAGATGGGCACGCTCGTCGAGGATATATTCCTCCCATCCATAGACCTCGCGATCGAGAAGTATTTCAAAGTTGTGCCAGACATGATCCAGCCGAGGTTGAGAATTCGAAGACAAGGCGAAGATTTCGAGCTGGACATACTCGCTATCTCGAACGAGACGAAGCAGGCGTTCGTGGTGGAGGTGAAAGCTTCACCCCACAGGTCCGAGCACGTGGAGAGGTTCGAAGAAAAGCTCAAAAAGGTGAAGGAATATTTACCCAATTTGAAAGAGTACGAATTGATAGGGATATTCGCAGCTTTGAACATGGACGAAAGCACGATCAATCTGTTGACGAAGAAAGGTTTGTACGCGATGGTGATGAAGGGTGACATGCTGGAGATAGTGAATTTCGACAAGATCAAGAATAAAAAGCGCTGATTGGATCGCTCCACTTGGCATGGCTGCTTTTTTCGAACGATTCTCCGCGTTGATCGTTCAATCTCGTTGAATCTGAGAGGCTAGTCCATTACCAATATAAATACTCTTTCGAAGTTTCTCCACGAACTTTTCGAACGTTCAAAAATCGCGTTATCATAGCTTGGGAGGAAAATTTCTGAGTGGATTGCTCGCTTTTGCACCTGTGATCGTTGTTTTTTTGATGCTTTTGTTCACGAAATCTTCTGTGGTAGTTTCTGGGATCGTGGGGTACTTCACAGCCTTTGTTCTGACGATTTTTTATTTTCGTACTCCCCTCGAAGTTCTTTTGCGTGCCACAGTTGCGGGTCTTTTCGCCTCGTTTCCCGTTTCAATCATCGTGGTCGCCTCTCTTTTGCAATTGACCATGATGGAGAATGCAGGTGCTATGGGAACAATCATAGATTTTTCAAAAAAGCTGTGCCAGAAAGATAGATTGTTTCAAACACTCATCATCGTGATAGGTTTAGGTACGGTGCTCTCCTCGGCGGGTGCGGTACCCGTGACGGTGATAACACCTATACTTTTAGCGTTGGGATATTCGCCGGTGAAATCGATCGCGCTCGCTGCGCTGGGTTACGATTCACTCTGCACCTACACGATATTGGGAGTGCCGTTGGTCGTGTTCGCCGAAATGCTCAAGACGGATCTGATAACTTCTGCAAAGTATTTTCTTCCTTTCGTTGGCGTTGTTTCTTTCGCAATATCTTTGGCAGTTCTCTACGTGGCCGGTGGCAAGGATTTTCTGAAACGAGGGTTTTTGCTCTCTCTCATCGTTGGAATCTTGTCTTTCGCTGGTGCAGAGATTGGAATATTGATAAAAGCACCCGTGCTCACAGGATTGATAGCAGGTTTACTTCTGATCGTAGGTCTGATGCTCATCTACAGAGTCAAAAATCACAGCAGTGTGATCGATAAGAGTGTCGAAATGAAAAAATTGATCAAGGCATGCTCAGCTTGGTTGATACTCATCTTTTTCATCGTTTCCATCAACTTGATCGAACCTCTGCATGAGTTGTTTTACCAAAAACTTTCCATGTCGATAGATTTTTTGAAGGGAAGACCTGTCCATCTGAGAATTTTCTGGCAGGCGTACACGTGGATCTTCGTTAGTAGCCTGATCAGCGCGTTCATCTACAAAATAAACGTTTCGCAGATGAAAGATGTTTGGTCGAAAGCTAAAAAAAGAATCGTTCAACCATTCTGGTCCGCCACGATTTTCTTTTTGATCGCCTATGTGATGCTCTATTCGGGATACAAAATCACTCCAAATGGGTTGGAACTAATGGATCTTCAAAAAAATATGATCCATGCGATGGCCGTATCTTCCGCCAAATTGTTCAAAGATTTCTACGCGTTCTTCACACCGTTCTTGGGAGTGTTGGGAGGTTTCGTCACGGGCACTCAGACTTCTGCGACGGCGATGTTTGCGAACTACACTGCGGAAACTTCGAAACTTTTGAATTTATCTACCATCCTCATGCCCGCCGCCATGGCCTTTGGAAGCGGCCTCGCCTCTGCGATATCCCCTTCAAAGCTGCAGAACGCGGCAGCCTCGATTGACAGAATCGGGGAAGAAAAGAAGGTGCTTCCAAGAACTATATTCATCGTCTTGCTCATGGCGCTAGTCACGGCTGTGGTGAGCTATGCTCTGAGGAATTACAATTTGTGAGA
>CAYXCE010000160.1:0-3854 GCA_964463395.1 uncultured Pseudothermotoga sp. | reverse complement strand
CTTTAGATTTCGTGTTATGATAAAAAATGTCTATCACACATCTATCGTAATCGATGCAGTATACATAATATTACTCAATAGGGTTACGAATAGGTAAACAAAAAAATACTGTGTGAGGTGAGAGGTATGAGTGTGTTTTCAGAAAGGCTGAAAGAGTTGAGAGAGCAGAAGGGTTGGAGCCAGAGGGATTTGGCGAGGATGCTCGGGGTCAGTCCCGGTACGGTGGCGGCGTGGGAGGTGGGCAGGAACGAACCGAACCAGGAAACTCTGAGAAGATTTGCCGATCTGTTCGACACGACGGTCGATTACCTGTTGGGTTTGACGAACGATCCTAAAAGGCGACACCTTCCACCTTGGGCGATACAGCTCAGGCCGATCCCTGTTTACGACGGTGCGAGCGCTGGTTTGAAGGGCAGGTTCACCGATGATGAGAGCGTGGTGAAGTGGGTAATGGTGCCGATGAACAGGCCTGGTAAGTTCGGTGTGATAGTTCATGGAGACAGCATGGAACCGATCATGAAAGATGGGGATGTGGCAGTGGTGGATCCAGATTTGGCAGTGGACAGCGGGTCTTTGGCGCTCGTGGTGGTTGAGGGGGAAGCGTACGTGAAGAGGGTGTACTTTCAAGACGGCATCGTTGTACTGCAGAGCATCAATGAGAAATATCCACCGATAACTATTCCAAGGCGCAAGTTGGAGGCTTACATCATTGGAAGAGTGGTCACGATCATAAGAGAATGTTTTTGATACTGTTGAAGATCGTTGAAGAATCGAAGCCAGGTGATTGAATAGAGCTCCGAATCGACACCGATTGAAGGAACAAATAAAAATGCGGAGAATTCATCCTTCTCCGCATTTTTCTGTTGGAGTATTCTAACTGTGGCGCCCCCAAGGGGATTCGAACCCCTGCTTCTGGCTTGAAAGGCCAGTGTCCTAGGCCGCTAGACGATGGGGGCGACCAAAGCTATCTTACAACAACTTCGAAGAGAGGTCAAGTGCCTTTTCAAAAAAGGCGGCTACCGCCGCCTGGTCGGGGCGACTGGACTTGAACCAGCGACCTCTTGCGCCCCATGCAAGCGCGCTAGCCAACCTGCGCCACGCCCCGCTGCTTTTATTATATCACCAACAGTACCGTTCGTGCGAGTTGTAACATTCGAGAAAATGAACGAGTTTGAAAAGATCGTGGCATTCCGTCAAAACAATATAATGCTTTCAATAATGACGATAGATGGTTGATGATCTCAATATTCTGTAGTATAATGTTAAAGTGGGAATGCCCACTGCCGAGGAGGGGTGTATGTGGCAAGAGTGAGGATTGCTTTGGTGATTCTCTCGTTACTCGCTGTGCTCTTAGCCTTCGCACAACAAAGGGTAGGGACTCATGTGGATGAAGTTATAGTGGTCATGGAACCGACGGCAGAAGCGGCTATCAGAAGAATGGAGGCTGGAGAGTTCGACGTCTATGCCATGACTCTGTCCTCCCCGGATTTGTTCAAACGAGTCCAAAAAAGCCCAGTTCTCGGGTACGAGGTTTCCTACGGTTCCTACAACGAGCTCACCTTCAACCCGGTTGGTCCAACCTTCCCAGATGGAAGATTGAACCCATTCTCAGTCCCAGCGATTCGCGAAGCGATGAACTGGCTCGTCGACAGGAATTACATCGTCAGGGAAATACTCGGTGGATTGGCCATACCAAGGTTCTTCCCGATCAACTCGGTTTCTTCAGATTATGTCGATTTGATAGATGTCGTCAGAGCTCTCGAAAACAAGTACCAATACAACTTTGAGAAAGCTGAAAAGATCATCACGGAAGAGATGCTGAAATTGGGTGCTCAAAAGATCGGCGGGGTCTGGACCTACAACGGTCAGCCGGTTGAAATAATCCTTTTGATAAGAATCGAAGATGAAAGAAGACAGATAGGAGACTACGTGGCTGACCAACTCGAAAAACTTGGTTTCAAGACGATACGCGACTACAAACGCGCAGCTGAAGCTTCCCCGATTTGGCTCTCTGGAAATCCTGCAGATGGTAAGTTCCACATTTACACAGGTGGTTGGATCACGACGGCCGTTCCAAGGGATCTAACTGGAAACCTGGACTACTTCTACACACCGAGGGGTCGTCCAAACCCACTGTGGCAGGCGTACAAACCGTCACCGGAATTTGACAAGATCTGCGAAATGCTCGTCAACAAACAGTTCACATCCTTGGAAGAGAGAAAAGAGCTTTTCGCAAAAGGACTCGAGCTCGCACTGAAGGATTCGGTGAGAGTGTGGACCAACGACAACATGTCCTTCGTGCCGAAGTTGAAAAATGTTCTTGTGACAGCGGATTTGTACGGTGGTATATCTGGCTCCTGGCTCTGGCCGTACACGATCAGGTTTGAGAACAAAATCGGTGGGACGATGAGGATAGGTCTACCTTCCGGTTTGACCGATCCGTGGAACGCGATAGCTGGTTCCAACTGGATCTACGACATGATGCTGATACGCTCCACCGGTGCGATGGCCTACATGCCGGATCCTTACACTGGTTTGTACTATCCATACTCCATCGAGAGAGCGGAGGTTACGATCAAACAGGGACTGCCAGTCAGGAAAACTCTGGATTGGGTTGAGCTGAAGTTCGAGCCTGAGATAGTGGTTCCACCGGATGCCTTCATCGACTGGGATGCGAAAGAACAGAGGTTCATAACCGTTGCGGAGAAGCACGGAGGTCAGAAGCTCACCGCCTTGAGGAAGGTCGTCGTTCAGTTCCAGAAGGACCTGTACAACAGGAAGTTGCACGATGGGAGCACTTTCGATCCAGCAGACCTCATCATGAGTGTGATCCTCACCTTCGATAGGGCAAAACCGGAAAGCCCATTCTACGATGAATCGGCGGTACCACCATTCACCAGTTTCCAAAAAGTCTTCAAAGGTTTCAGAATACTCAGCGTCGATCCGTTCATTGGAGAATACTACACGGATCTGTGGTATCCAGATGCTGAATGGAACGCCGGAACTGCGGCGGAGTTCTTCTGGCCGTATTACGATCAGGGGCCTTCTCCATGGCACATCCTCGCGATCGGTCTCTATGCAGAGATGCAGGGCAAGGCAGCCTTCTCGAGTGCCAAGGCGAAGGCTAAGAACGTTGAATGGTTGAACTACATCGCTGGACCAACGATTCCAATCCTCAAGGCAGCCCTCGACGAGGCGATCGCGAAAGGTTGGATACCTTATGAAAAAGTCTTGACGAAGTACGTGCCGAAGGAAAGACTGTTGGCGAAGTACCAGAGCTTGCTGAACTGGTACAACCAGAAGGGACACTTCTGGGTGGCTTGGGGTCCACTTTATCTGGAGAAGGCATACCCGATAGAAAAAGTCGTACACCTGAAGAGGTTTGAGCAGTATCCGTTCCCAGTGGAGAGGTGGGCAGGCTTCCAGAAGGCTCCCGTTCCAGAAGTATCGATAGAAGGACCAGCTTCGATCAGGGTTGGCGAAACCGCCGCTTTCGATCTGTTCATCGGACTGGAAGGAGATCCATACCCGGCAGCCGATATCAGCAGCGCCGTGTACTTGCTCTTCGCTCCCGATGGAACTTTGATCCTGAAAGGAAACGCCAAAGCTCTGACCGACGGATGGTTCACTTTCGAAATACCAGCAGAATCAACGAAGGCGCTCAGCCCGGGCGTTTACAAACTCGAAGCCATCGTGACGTCCATCAAGACCGCTCTGCCTGGTATGGGTACAATGGATGTGATGGTGAGAGGAAGATAAGCTTCACGAAGGCGCTGAGACACCGCGGATGGGGGGGCGAGTCCCCCCCATTTATTGAAGGGAGGATTCAACACGAGATGGACGAGAGGGAAAGG
>CAYXCE010000159.1:0-3867 GCA_964463395.1 uncultured Pseudothermotoga sp. | reverse complement strand
TCCAGGAAAAGGTTTCGCTAAAAGTAGTGCCAGAATGAGTCCAAAAAGGAATTGAAACGTTACGGAGCAACCGATCCAAACCAAGGTGTTCCAAAGTAAGTGTGGAAAGGTCGGGTCTCTCAGGATCGTCCTGTAATTGTTCCAACCAATGAACCTCGGATTGTTCAGATTGAAAACGGTGAGCCGTTGAAATGAAATTACCCCCCCGCTGACGAGGGGGTAAAGGTTCACGAAGAGTATCAAAACGAAGGTGGGTAACAACATCAAAAACCAGAGCTTGAATTTCTTCACTTCTTCACCAAACCCGCCTTCCTCCAGAAATCTGCCCAAGTTTTGAGTGCGTCTTCGGGTTTCATCTTTCCCAAAAGTACCTGCTGCATGGTGGTCTCGTGGAGCTCGTTCCACTCGCTCCAAGCTTCGTTGTCCAATGGATACTTAGTGAACTGGTAATGTTTTTCATCCTCGAACATGGCTGTCCAGCCATAGAAGGTTTCACTCTTGAAGAATGGATCCTGTTCGTAAACTCTCATATCTACAGGAAGCGCACCGTATTCTCTGCACCAATATGCATTGATCTGTGGTGAATTGAAGAATTCCAAGAACTTCCACGCCAGATCTTTGTGTTTGGAGTAACTGGTGATACCCCATCCAGCGAAACCGATCGTTGGATAAGCCTTACCTCCACGACCGATGGGTAATGGGGCTGTTCTGTATGTTCCTTCTTTCATGATCTCGTTCAGAAGACCCACAGTGTCTGGATCTTGGAAAAGATAGGGTGTGATACCAGAGGCGAAAGCGTTCACCTGTTCGTCGAAACCCCAGTTGATGGAATCCTTTGGTGCGGTTTTGAACAACTCGATGTAGAACTTCATCCCCTCCAACGCTCTGGGATCTTCGAAGATGAGCCTTCCATCCTTCTTCAGATACATGCAGTTTGGATCTATGTCGTCGAAGAAAGAGGTCATCACCAAGTCGATGAACGCCGTTGGATAGCCCTTGCCCCTGAACGTGAAGCCGAACTGGCCGATCTCTGGTTTGGTGAGTTTCCTACAATGCTCGAGCAACTCGTCCATGGTCTTCGGTGGTGGCGTTACACCGTATTTCGATATCACGTCGGGCCTGTAGAAGAGAGTCTTCACGTATATGGCGTTGGGCAAAAGGTAAGCCGTTCCTCTGTAAGTTCTTGCAGCCTCCAAAACGCCAGGAACAAAATACTTCGTCAGTTCAGACTTTGCAAGATAAGGCTCCAGTGACAAGAGCTTTCCCATGCTCGCGAGCGCACTCAACGACCAATCTCCCACCTCTACGATATCGAGTGGCTCTTCCGCACTCACCATCAGATAGATCTTTTGGTACGCCGTTTCGTACGGCGGAGAAATGAGCTCGATCTTCACACCCGGATTCTGTGATTCGAACTTCGAGATGATGTCCTCCAATATCTTCGTCCTCAGAGGACTGGTGAACACCTGAATCATTCGAAGGGTGATTTGTTGGGAAAACAACAAACTGCATGTTAACAACACGATCAAAAAGAAAACCGATTTTCTCACGATCTCACCTCCTTCCAAGCTTATTTTATACAACACCGCGCTTCACAAAATGTTTTCAAAACAAAAAGGCTACCCACTGGGGTAGCCTTTCTCATCATAACTCAAGTCAGTTCAGGCCATCAAAACTTTTCGTGCACCACCGCGTGCACAGCCATATAGAACGAATCCGGCAAGCTAGTTATATCGAACGTGAAAGTGTGTGTGTTGAAATACGAATATTCGTACTTGAGTGGATACTGCCCAGGAGCACTACCTGGGATGGAGCTGCCATAGTACACGTGTAACTCTGACATCACCCAGTCGGGATGATTCGTTGTTACATTCACACTACCAGTACTTATGTATACATTAACTGTGCCAACTTTCGTGAAGTCGTTATCACTGCTCCCTGGCCCAGTTTTGATCACAAGATCAAGTTGCGTGGCGGACTGCGTTTTATCGACCATGAAATACCAACCCCAACCTTCTTGTACCACTTTTCCTTGTCCCACCTCTTTCATGAAATTGTGGGTACCTTTGGCCCAAGCGGTTTCTCCGGGACCATAGGAATAAGTTGGTTCCTGTGGAGGCTCTTGTATCACGTACACAAAATACATCGCCCAGTTTTTACCGATATTCGTTCCTTTGGCCCACCCTGTTTCGTTTTGATAACTTCCATCTTCGCGTGGAAGGTAAAGATCCGTGTGCACCGCTATGTAAACTGTATCGCCTGGTTTCCAACTTCCGAGAGGTATAGTGAACTTGTAGTACGTGATATACGGATTGAAAGTTTGCTTGTAAGGAAATTTCCCAGGAACAAGATTGTTGCCGTTTCCATAACCATTCTTGCTGATGAGAGTCTGTGTCGAATCTGCGATGGCAACTGCCGCACTACCCATGAGCCATCCATTTGTAGTTGAAATTTCTACGTACAAATTCGTTCCATCGTTCGACACTTTCACAGTTCCCGCAACAATGTTTTGGCCAGCCATGAGTTGAGTTTCAGTTGCAGTATTTGTGCACGATGTCTTAACAGTTATATCTGTTTCCAAAAACGGTGCTGTACAAGAAGCGATCAGAAGTAGTACTACTAATCCCAGCGCTAATGCAAAAATCCTAGTAAATCTTTTTCTCATAATATCATCCCTTCTAAAATAGTTTAATTCATTTCTTAGCATAACATAAATTTTTGATCTTGATTGTTTCCTTAATATAACGAAAATATTAATACTGATCTTTAATCTCAACAATTTAGACCGTTCTCTAGAGTTCTATTTTTGGAGCAGAGTTTCTGAACGTATCTGTATAGTCTTTCTTTTGATTGAAAACACAGAAACAGTTTCTTCACACTCGTTGATAGCTAATGTGAAACGGTCAGTTCCCATGCGAAACGTTTCCTGTACGGTGAAGAGCAGAAAATTCACGACAGGTTAAATCGACTTAACTGAATCGTGATCGATCGAGACGTTCTCAAAATCACATACACGATAGAATATCTGTGAGAGCTTGAAGAGGATCGGAGGTGTGGGATGTGAGGTTCTCACAACTTTACGCTCCAACGACCAAAGAGGCACCCAGCGACGCTGAAGTTGTGAGTCATGCGCTCTTACACAGGGCAGGGTTCATCAGGAAAGCTGCCGCAGGTGTTTATACCTATTTACCGTTGGCTAAAAGAACTCTTTCGAAGATAGAAAAGATAATAAGAGAAGAGATGGACAGAATCGGTGCTCAGGAACTTTCCATGCCGATCATACATCCTGCAGAACTGTGGCAGATGACGGGACGCTGGGATGATTATGGCGAAGAAATGATGAAGCTGAAGGATAGACATGGTAGAGACTTTGCGCTCGGTCCAACTCACGAAGAGATGATCACGTTCTTAGTCAAAGATGAGGTGCGCTCGTACAAACAACTACCAATTTTTTTGTACCAGATAGGTCCCAAGTACAGAGACGAGATCAGGCCGAGGTTTGGACTTCTGCGCGCCAGGGAGTTCATCATGAAGGACGGCTACAGTTTTCACGACAGCGAAGAATCTTTGGATGAAGCTTACAAAGCGTGTAGCAAAGCTTACAGCAATATTGCAGAGAGAATCGGTTTCAAATACATCGTCATCGAGGCTGCAAGTGGTGCGATCGGTGGTAACCAGTCTCACGAATTCGTGAGTTTCGCTCAGGTCGGTGAAACCAACTTGCTCAGATGCGAAAAATGTGGATATTCTTCCAGTGACGAACAAGCGCCGTACAGAGGTGTGTATGAACGAATCGATGAAGAAGAAAAACCTTTACAACTGGTCCACACACCCAATGTTCGAACGGTGCAGCAGGTGGCGGACTTT
>CAYXCE010000158.1:0-3881 GCA_964463395.1 uncultured Pseudothermotoga sp. | reverse complement strand
GATCGCGCTTGATCAAATAGTAACTGGCCGTGAAATCTTCCATGAGAAACACATCGATCTGTCTTTCCTCAATGGCTTCGATGAGTTGATCGAAATCGGTAAAACGTTTGAAAGAAACATTCGGATTCCTCGACCTCAAAAGTTGTTCGTTCGCATCCCCTTCGATCACACCCACGATGTAGGGTGTTAAATCCTTGAAATCTTTCAAGTTCAACTCTTTCCTGAACCAAACCATGCTTTGAACCTGTAGGATCGGTTTTGAAAACAAAAGCGTTCTTTCTCGCTCGGGCGTTTTGAAGACGAGATTGATCATGTCGGCCTCGCCACTCTCGACGAGCCCCAGCGCCTTCGAGAAGGCCATCAATTCAACGGTGAATCTCAAATCGGAAACCCTCTCGAGCGACTTCAAAATCTCGATGGAGATGCCCACCACCGCCCCACGTTCGTCTCTGTAGATGAAGGGTGGATAGAAATCTCCACTCACGAACTTAACCTGCTCACAGAAAAATAATAAAGGTAACAGCAAACACGAGACGATCGAAACTTTCCTCATGGGATCCTCCACGCTCCCAGGTCGATTTCTTGCACGTTCAATCCGATTTTACAACGACTAAGATCTCAAAAATTGGATCGGTGTGGTATAATTATTTCCGACCAAATAAGTCAGAGTTATTGGAGGGATCTTCGTGGCCATCGCGGTGAGTAACGTCGATGTTTTCACGGCACTCTTGCATGGTCTGATCTCTTTTCTTAGTCCGTGTGCCCTACCTTTATTGCCTTCCTTCATCGCATTGCTCTTGTACGAAAAAGGTGCACAGGCTTTCATGAGAATTATCGGCTTCTTCTTGGGACTTTCTGCCACCTTCTCTGCCCTCGGGGCGATCTCCGGTACGCTCGGAGGACTCCTCAATAGAGATGTGCTCCGTTACGTCGCTGGGTCCATCATCATAGCCATGGCGATCTTGTTCTTGTTCCAAATTCAAATTTTCAAGCCGAAAGCTGTGAAACTGAGTAGATTAAGACTCGGAGGTATCCTCTCAGGCATTGGTATAGGTTGCGGTGTGGGGCTTGTTTGGATTCCCTGTGCGAGTCCTGTACTCGCATCGATACTGGCTATCGCTGCGACCAGAGGCAATGCTTTGAGAGGCGCAATTCTTCTGTTCGTATATTCTCTCGGCATCTCAGTTCCTTTCTTAACGATGGGCGGTATCGTTTCAAAACTGTTCACCAGAGTCAGTTTTAAAACACCGACTTGGGAGAAAATTCTCAAGTATGGAACTTCGGCTTTACTCTTCGGGATTGGACTTCTGATGATCACCGGAAAAGCTTTCGTGTGAAAGGAGTGATTTATGATGAAAAAACCGTTCCTGATCTTGCTGTTGAGTCTGGTTGTCCTGAGCTTTGCACAGAACGTTCTGTTGAACGACGTGGACATCGCCGTGAAACTTGCAAGGATCGAGCAGAAGAAGCTCGCCATTGTCTTCACAACACAAACCTGTCCTTACTGTGTGAAGTTGAAGAATGAAACCCTCACCGACAAGACTGTTAAACAACTCATCATGGCGAACTACATCTTCGTCGAGGCCATGCACGATACGAAGAGAACTACGGAAGCTTTCGGTGAGAAGAAATCTTACGCACAGTTGTTCGATTATTTTGGAATAAGCGGCGTGCCGACCACATGGTTCTTCAGTAGTGAAGCGAGTCCTTTGGTGTACCTTCCTGGTTTTGCACCAGCCAACACTTTTGCACAAGTTTTGAAGTACGTCTACCAGGAGATCAAAGAGGACTTTTCCCAATATGCGAAGAAAAAGGATGATTTTGTTGGGGAAAAGAAAATCTTGAAGGTGAACAGACAAGATGCGGAATTCGTGCTGAAGAACGATCCAAACTCACTGTTCATTAACTCCGTCCCCGAAAAGTTGGACATTTTCAAAGTACACATCACCGAAAGTGAACAGATCGCACTCAAACTCGCCGAACTTGGAGTTTTTCGTGTACTTCTGATCACTGACTGATCTTTCTGTTACCGTTCGACTGGGGGGGTTGCTTGCCCCTCCTTCTGACGAAATTGAAACTGATCGAAAGGCCCAGTATGAAGAGCCAAAGTACGATCAGAGAAAACACCAACAAACGGTTCTCGAAAACCTCGTAAACTTGTTCCGTTGAACTTTTGGTGATCCACACATAGACCCAGCCAACCAACGAGAAAGCTAAAATCCCACTCGCAGCGAGCATAGAAATTGCTGCAAGAACTTTACCACTGTTTCTCACGGCGATCAAACCACAAAATATTCCGAGTAACGCTCCTACACCGATCGGGATCAAAACGTTCAGTTCGAATTGCCCCACCGTACCGAGGTCTCTGCCTTGAACGATCAGATGGGTGATGTAGTAACCCAACGTGCCGGCTGCAAGGAAACCTGCGAGGAACACGAAGATTTTGTAGATACCGTATAACACAGCCCCACACAGTACGCCAACGATCAAAACGAAGATCAATTGGGCCGTCGAACTTTGAAGTAATTTTTCCTGTAGTCCTTTGAGGAATTCCACCTTTCCCATCCATTCAATGAGGAACGGACTGGCGAAGAAGGCTCCGAGCAAAAAACCAAGTAAAGGGAGCAGGATGTTCTCTAAATACTTCGCGGCGAACACGATGAATCCGCAGATCGGTATCACGATGTACCAAAGTTCCAAAATCATGTGCGGTCTGAGGATCTGTAAATTCATGTTCTCCACCCCCTTGTCTCATTTTACCAGACTTCGAATGAACGTTCAGTCATGGCAGAAACGCCTCAGAAAAGATGTGCGAAAATAAACCATCGATGTTGTAAAATTGATTCGGTGTTTGCGATGCTTCAGTCGGTGAAGATGCAGTTCATAGAGCACTTCAAAGTTCCCGTTGAAAAGCTCTGGCAAATTTTGGTCAATCCAAACGGATGGGATCCGTGGTTCACCGATGGTATGACTATCGAACTTGTCGAAGGTGGACAGATGAAGTTACGATGGAAACGTATTACAGCGGGAGAAGTCGTTGAAGATCGTGGTGTGGTTATCTTCATAGAACCTCTCAAAATCTTTGAGTTCTGGTGGTACGAGTACGAAGATGGTTTCAGATCGAGAGCCAAGATGACTTTCACTCCAGATGGAAGTAACGGAACCTGGTTGAAAATCGAAGATACAGTCTTGGTAGATGGCGAGAGGGAGCTTTCCATAGCCCTCGGTTGTGCTTATGGATGGGGTCAGATGCTCTGCCTTGCGAAAGCTTATGCCGAATTTGGTTTGATACTCATTTAGGGAGTATTAACTGCTCGGCAAAATTACTTGGGTAACATAATAGAATAGAATGGTAAAGGATACAAAAATAGCAGGAACAGGAGGTGGACCAGATGCCGTTCTACAGGTACGTTTGCGAGAAGTGCGGTTCTGAAAAGAGGGTTTTTCACAGCATGAATGAGAGTCCCGATGTGTTGTGTGACTGCGGTTCCAGCATGAAACGTACTGTGAGCAAAGTCGCGGTGGTCTTCAAAGGTAGCGGTTTTTACAGTACCGACAATCGAAAAAACGAAAAGAAAGAGGAAAAGAGTGAAGAAGCTGCATGATGGGGCGCCTGCCCCATTTGAATATTTAAAGGAGGTGCTACCATGCACGTTCAAAAAATAGATCACATAGGCATCGCAGTGAAGAACGCAGCCGAACGTTTGAAATTCTACACCGAATTTTTAGGTCTTAAGGATGTACACACGGAAGAACTCAAAGAAAGAGGTATACGTGTTCACATGATAAAGGTGGGAGAGAGCAAGATCGAGCTACTTGAACCCATGAGCGAACAGTCGGAGATCAGCAAGTTCCTCGAGGCGAAAGGCGAGGGTATACAC
>CAYXCE010000157.1:0-3928 GCA_964463395.1 uncultured Pseudothermotoga sp. | reverse complement strand
GTTATCGCCAGAAGCCGAGAAGACCGCCCGCATCGTCAACGAACTGCTCGATGAGATCAGGAAGGTCCTTTCGAGCGAACCGAAGATGAACTGCGCCCTGATGAGGGGATTTTCCAAATATCCCAATCTGCCACAATTTCCACAGCTGTACAAACTCAGAGCTGCGGCCGTTGCGACTTATCCCATGTACAGAGGCATTGCGAAGCTGGTGGGCATGCAAGTCGTTCAGACGGGAAACACGGTGAAAGAAGAATTCGAGACCGTGAAATCTGCTTGGAAAGACTTCGACTTCTTCTACGTGCACGTGAAGAAGACGGACTCTTACGGTGAAGATGGAGATTTCGATTCGAAAGTGCACGTGATCGAAGAGGTCGACGAAGCCCTCCCGATCCTGCTACAACTTCAGCCGGACGTGCTCATCGTCACCGGAGACCATTCGACCCCAGTGAGCTTGAAGGCGCACAGCTGGCATCCAGTTCCACTGATGATCTGCTCCAAGTACACCAGGAAGGGCTTGAGCAATTCTTTCGACGAATTCGAATGCGCAAGGGGCAGTCTGGGCACGATCTACGCCGTCGACGTGATGGGTTTGATCCTTGCACACGCTCTGAGGCTCGAAAAGTTCGGTGCATGAAATTTTTCTGGTTGGTGTCCTTCTGCGGTCTTTCAACTGGGGTGCTCTGCTCCCCAGTTTTTCCTTTCACTTTCATATCTTTGGTATTTCTACTCTTCAAAAAGAAATACTCAACGCTCTTCGTCGTCTTTTTCTGCGTTGGTAGCTTTCTCGCCTCGCTGCACAGATTCGACGGCACCTACGAAGTGATCGGGCATGTACAGACAAAAAGATCGAACTATGTGATCGCTACGGATGTCAAAGTTTTTCAAAACGACAGGTGGAAAGCTTGCCTTCATAAGATCAAGATCTACACCAAAGATTTAGAATTGGGCGAGACATTCTACGCCTTTGGGAGAGTACAGTTCCAGTTTTCCTATCCATCCTTGGTGATGACCCCAACTTTCGCTGCTGGGAGTGTGTACGCAGCCAAAGGCTTCAACAAGATCCATTCGAAACTCTCACAGTTCAAAGAAAAAGTCTTGGACCTATTTGCGAAGAACATTGAAGATCACTTCGAACTGTTAACAACGCTCGTCTTTTCGGACTCATCGTTCGATCCTTCCCAATCTGAGATGGTCAGAAAGAGTGGTCTTGCGCACCTGTTCGCCGTTTCTGGATTGCACGTCGGTATAGTCTACACACTCTTCGACGTTCTGATCTCGCTCTTCACGCACAGCCTTTTCATAAGAAAGCCTCTGTCTTCTCTGTTCACACTCCTGTTCGCAGTCATGACGGGTCCTTCACCGTCGGCCTTGAGGGCGGCACTGCTTTTAACGATCTGGAACATCTTCAAGGTGGCAGACTATCCCATCGAACCGTTGAACCTGCTCGGATTGGTCGCAACGTTTAACCTTTTGTTCGAGCCTTTCATCATCCTATCTCCATCATTTTTGATGAGTTACTCTGCCGTGGCGACACTCATCTCGATCCAAGATAGAATGAAAGATCTCAACATCTTCGTCAGAAACTTTTTAGTCTCATTCTCCGCCTTCGTCGGTGTGGCACCGTTTCTGTTTCTCTTCTCCAGCTTGAACGTGCTCGCGCCCCTGATGAGCATCCCAGCCGTGTTGCTCGCGGCACCAACGCTCTGGGCGAGCGTCTTGGCCATGTTCCTCCTCGCCGTGGGATTACAAAATGCCGCGGCTATGATGATCCGCGGCACGACACCGTTCGCCTGGACTTTACAAAGGCTGATCGAACTTTCCTCAAGATTTTTGAACGTTTCTAAAAGTTTTCCGCTCTACATACTTTCCTCGGTGTTGCTGTTGTTTTTCCTCTGGCACTTTGGACACAGACCGAAGAATTTGACATCGTAATCTTTCACGATGTAACCAGTCTGTTTCTCCACGTTTTGTACCAGTTGCTTGACGATCTGCTCGTCTATCTCCAAAAGTTCACCACAACTTTTGCATATCAAATGCTGGTGCAACGTCTCGGCGTCTGGAGCGGCGAGTTCGTAGCGGTACACACCCTCTCCGAACTCGAGCTTTCTCAAAAAACCGAGCTTGCTCAGGAGTTCTACAGTTCTATAGACAGTGGCCTTGCTTATCCTGTATCTCTTCTCAACGAGCTTTCTGTAGACATCTTCGGCCCCCAGATGCCTCTCTCCAGATTCAGCGAAGATCTTCAGAACGATCTCCCTTTGGGCAGTCATTCTGTACTTTTTTGATCTCAGTTCTTTTCTTAAAGATTCGTAAAGCATACTCTACCTCCCTTCAGACGTTCATGACGGGTTTTATGTCTATCTTCCATCCAGTCACCTTGACGGCCAATCTCGCGTTCTGTCCACCCTTGCCTATAGCCAAGGATAGTTGAGTAGGTGGTACCAAGACTCTGGCTGCCTTTCTCTCCGCATCGAGTATCTCGACGCTCACCGCGGAAGCCGGCGCGATCGCGTTCGCTATGAGTTGTTTTGGATCGTCAACCCATTTGAACACATCGACCTTTTCACCCTTCAATTCTCTCAATATCGCCGCGATTCTGCTACCACCTTCGCCGATGCACGCACCCACGGGGTCCACCTGGGGGTTGGTCGAAACCACACCGACCTTGGTGCGCACACCGGGCTCCCGAGCGGTGGCTTTCACTTGAACCACTCCATTTTCCACCTCTGGAACTTCGAGTTTGAACAAGCCGATCACGAATTCAGGAACGGACCTACTCACCAAGATTTTTGGACCTTTCTTGTCCTTCAAAACGTCCACCACGTAGACTTTTATCAGATCTGCTGGTTTGATCGTTTCACCTGGGATCCAGTCTCTCCTCAACAATCTCGTTTCTATCTTACCAACTCTCACGTCCGCCCAATCGGGTGTGACGCGTATCACCTCACAAGTGGTGACCACGCCAGCCAAGTTCGAGTAGTGCTCGTACTGTCTCTCTTTCTCGAGCTCTCTCAGTCTCTGTATGAGCACCTGTTTGGCAGTCTGCGCAGCGATCCTCCCGAACTCTTTGACGTTTATCTTTTTGTAAACCTTCTTACCGATCCCCGTCAACGGGTCTATCTTGCGCGCTTCTTCCAAACTGATCTGCGTCAGCTCGTCCGTCACTTTGTCGACCACTTCGAACACCTGAAAGAGCTGGATATCTCCAGTCATCCTGTCTATCTTCACTTCCACGTTCTTGCTGGTGCCGAAGTTCTTCTTGTACGCGCTGACCAAAGCTCTTTCCAAGATCTCTATGATCTCGTCTTTGGATATACCTTTTTCTTCTTCCAATTGATCTAAAGCCTCAAGAAGGTTCAAATTCACGGATTTCACCTCCTAAAATTCAACTTCGAGTCGACTGCGTTTCACATCCTCTGGCTTGAACACGACCTTTTCTCCGGACACCTCCAGAACGATCTGGTCCTGTTCGACATTCTCGATGCGACCTACGAGCACTTGACCACTCGTGAGCCAGAATCTTGCGAGTTTTCCAACGAACCTTTTGTAATCGTTCAAACCGCGCAACGGCCTGTCGAGGCCGGGTGAAGAAACTTCGAGTACATAGCTGTGGGGTATGGGATCTTCACGGTCCAAATAATCTGAAACTCTCACTGAGACGTTCTCACATTGAGCTATACTCACATAACCGTTGGGATCGTCTATCACGATCCTGAGCACCCAGCGACCGCGCTCTCTTTTGAAAGAGATATCGAACAGCTCGAGTCCCATTCGTTGTAAAATCCTCTCTACCTCGGGCCTCACAAGGTTCACCACATCTTCCATGATCAAGGCCTCCTCACTATTGAAAAACCGGGACGATCGTCCCGGCAACCTGGCGGAGAGGGTGGGATTTGAACCCACGGGTGGCTTTTGACCACCACACGCT
>CAYXCE010000156.1:0-3965 GCA_964463395.1 uncultured Pseudothermotoga sp. | reverse complement strand
CGAACACCTCCTGAGTTAATATACCACAAAAACAAAACCCCGGCCGAAGCCGGGGTTTTTCAAAATTGTGACTACACCTCAGAATGTTACCCTCAATCTCCATCCAAGCTCGACATTCGGATCAACGTATTTGACATGCACCCTGTGGCTAATAAGCCCTGTCTTCCAGCTGGCATAACCAGCAAAATTGAATGTCGTAACGCTCGTCAAGTTTGGAAGAACAATGTCAGCTCCAATAGTCACTGGACTCAAAATGGTTGTTTTGAACCCAAATCCAAGCTTATTATCATTCTGGAATGCAATACTACCGTTCAACTTTTCAATACCGAAGTCGACACCAAACAAATAGTCACTGAGCATACCAGATATGCTTCCAGCGGATGGATCAAGCTTCATGTAACCAAACCCTTTGAGTATTGCACCCTCGATGTTGAGAGCCTTTGCAAGGTCAATAGCTGCATTCAATCCTAACAATGGTAATTCGGATGCAGCTGACTTGCTAACAAGGTTTTGTACAAACAATCCTAGAGACAAGTAACTGAAATCGAGTTTGTTGAACACATCTGCATCAATCTGTGTTGCAGCAGGCGTATAGACAAAAACTGACAGACTATCTTTTAGATCTCCAGATGCGATATCGAATGTCAAGCCAAGAGATGCAGAATCAGAATACATAGTGAACGCGGGTGGAGTAACTATCCCGCTGAAGTTTGCGCCCTTCGCACTGCTCCAACCTCTTCCGAGATTGCCTGCCTTCAATGTCAACGTGAAATTCTCAGAGACATAAAGTTTCTGCCACACGTAACCACTCCAACGTGCACTTGGATAGTCACCAATGTACACATAGAAACCTGTCGTTTCATCTTCGTTGGAGGCTTCAATGTCCATCCCTCCAGAAACAACGATGGACGCTGTGAATTCACTAGTGCTTGCGTTGTAAGTTAGTTTTGGAGTCACACCAAAATTACCCGAAAAACTAACCGCCGCAAAACTTGCGACCGCTACCAGGGCAACCAGTAACACAAGCAATTTCCTCATAACTCAACACCCTCCTTCACTTGTAATTTTTACCCCAATTGGGGTTCACATTGCACCCACGATCATGGCGGCGACCGCCAGTATTATAGCACCTATGACCGCTCCGGTGAGTGCCGCGTTGGCTTTGGAAAGTTCTTCGATCTTCTTGAGCAGTTCGGATTTAACATTTTCGATAGATTGCGTGGTAGCTGCAAATTTTTCATCTGTGTCTTCTTTGATAGCGAACAGACCATCCCTCAACTCCGAAAGCTGAGTGTTGATGGAATCGATCTCGTCAAGAACATAGTTGATCTGCTCCTCATGCGTGGACTGAAATTCACTCAAGTCGGATTCGAGCTTTCCAAGGTTGGATTCCAGCTGGGCCAATTTGGATTCAAGCTGAGCCTTGAGTCCCGCAAGCTCCTTCGCCATATCATCTTTGAGTTGGGCGATAGCTTTTTCATTCTCGTTAACTTTAGTCTCCACGTTTCCAAGTTTAGTCTCGATACCATTGACCTTCTCGCTCAGTCTATCCAGCCTGATGGAAACATAACCGAGCGTCTTCACAGCGTTATCGAGAGATGACGAAAGATCCCCAACTTGAGCTTCGAGATTGTCCACCCTGTTCGACAGATTCTTCGTGTAAGTTGTGAGATCCTTGACGACGTTCTTGATCGGTTCGATCGCGAGCAGTTTCTTCTCTATCTCCGCGATTTTACCCTCGAGCTTCGAGATCGCTGCCTGGAAATTTGCCGCGTTGTCAGCTAGCTTCGCGTCGAAATTCGCACTGAGTTTCGCGAGTTCTTCATCGTGCTTTTTCTGCAAGTTTGCGATCGCTTCGTAGAGCTTGATCACATCTTTATCGTGGATGTTCACAGTCTGCTTGAGCGACTCAAGCGACTTGGCAAGTTCTGCCACATCTGTTCTTCCAGCTAGCTCTGCGACCTTCTTCTCCAGCGCATCCACCCTCTGAATGGTCGACCCGAGTTTCATGCTGATGGCGTCCAAGACCTTCAAAACATCGCTGATGTAAGGACCAACGATCTCGGTCTCCAAGAGCCCAATCAACCTGCTGATCATGGCTGCTTCTTCATAGCGCGTGATGTTGCGATCACCCTTGAAGGTCCCATCCGGATAACCAATGACTATACCCTTCTCCTTGAGATGTTTCACATATTCGTATGCCCAGTGCTTTTCTGGAACATCGGGGAACATACCTGAGGCGAACACCCCAACGGCAACGAGCATTGCCACGACTGTGAGAAGAAGTTTCTTCATAACGCCAACCTCCCTTCTGATTATTGTCTTTGGCGGGAACTTTCCCCCCACTTGTCAAAGACCAACGATCCAGATCAAGACTCATTATATCACTAGACTGACGTGAAAATCAAGTCTTCAACTGATCCTCTTTCGAACGAGTTTGAAGAAATGTCTCTTCCCCACTCTGAGAATTCTCTCTGTATCGAGTTCGATCTTCGCGTGGATGTCTATTATTTTTTCTCCGTCGAGTTTCACGCCACCTTGTTGAATCAATCTCTTCGCTTCACTTCTGCTCGTCACAACGTTCAGTTTCACGAGTAATTCTACCAGTTCAACCTGGTCCGTGTCAAGATCCACCACGGTCATTTCTTCTGGAACTTCTTTTTTCGAAAAAACTTTCACAAACTGTTCCTGTGCCTTTTCCGCTTCCTTTTCTCCGTGGAAGAACTTCGTGATCTCGAAAGCCAATTTCATCTTAACATCTCTCGGATTGATCTTCCCATCTCTCATGAGCCTTTCGTACTCTTCTATCTGATCGTGTGGAATTCGCGTTAAAAGTCTCATGTATTTTACGATCAACCAGTCCGGGATGGACATGATTTTGCCAAACATTTCGTTCGGTGGGTCGTTGAAGGCGATGTAGTTGTCGTAGCTTTTACTCATCTTCAATTTTCCATCCGTGCCTTCGATCAGAGGCATCGTCATGACGATCTGTGGCTCTTGACCGAGCTGTTGCTGAATGTGTCTTCCCACCAAGAGGTTGAAATATTGGTCCGTGCCGCCGAGCTCCACGTCGGCTTCTATCGCCACGGAATCTTGAGCCTGCGCCAGTGGATAGAGAAACTCGGCGATGGAAATGGGAACGTTTTCTCTATATCTTTTAGAAAAATCGTCCCTCTCCAACATGCGCGCCACGGTGTATTTGGAAGCGAGTTTTATCACGTCCGCAAAACTCATCTTGCCGAGCCATTCGCTGTTGAAGCGAAGCTCGGTTTTGTCTCTGTCCAAAATCTTGAAGGCTTGTTCTGCGTAAGTTTTCGCGTTCTTCTTCACTTCCTCTTCGCTGAGCATGGGACGCGTGGAATCTCTCCCAGACGGATCGCCTATCTGGGCGGTGAAATCGCCTATGATGAGCACGACCTTGTGGCCGAGCTCTTGGAACTGTCTGAGCTTGAACAGAACGACGGCGTGTCCAAGGTGCAAATCTGGCCTCGAAGGATCGACGCCGAGCTTGATCCGAAGTTGCTTTTTTCTCCTCAACTTTTCCAAAAGCTCTTCTTCGCTCACCAGATCTACCACGTTCTTTTTCAAAATCTCCAGCTGGCTCTTTGGATCCATCGCATCACCTCGAGATGAAGAAGGCCGTCAGAATACTGCTCACCATGAAAGCGATCGCAAGACCGAGCGTGATCTTTCCAGAAGTGTCCAAACCTTTCTTCCTCCCGAACATGGTGTAGAGCGAACCACTACCAAAAGCCCCGCCCAGTTCTGCGAACTTGCTCATCTGAACGATCACCATGTAGATGAGCCCTGCGCTGATGAGTGAATGGAGCACTATCATGAACGTTCTCACGTTTTTCACCTCCTGCGAAAAAATATATCACAGACAGTTGCAAATTAAAAGCCCCCGCAGGTGCGGGGGCTCGATGACGATTTTAAAGGGTCACTTCGCCGTTACTGTTTCAGTC
>CAYXCE010000155.1:0-3972 GCA_964463395.1 uncultured Pseudothermotoga sp. | reverse complement strand
GAGCTCTTTCGACGCTCTCTTCGCTCGCATCGGGAACAGTATCTACGACAGCACCATCGTACGGAAACAAGACAGGAATTTCTTTCTCTCCCTTCACCCATTCACCAGCCACGAGCATTTTCATTCATTCACCACCTCACGCACTGGGATAGAGCTTCGTCGGAACGAATTCTCTGTGATGTAAAATCTCCGCTTTCACGAGTTTGCCCTCAGCTGTCTCCACAACGCGGTTCCATATGAGCTCAGCAGCTTCATCCAAACTGATCTCGAGTTGGAGCAAACGAGAAACATCCACATCGATGTGTTCCCACATGTCCTCGGCTGTCTTCGGATTGGCAGTTATCTTGATCACGGGAATTATAGGATTTCCTATGGGATTTCCCTGTCCAGTTGGAAACAGATGGATCACCGCACCAGCCGCTGCGAACAAGGTGACGGCTTCCGCCGCAGCGGAGGACGTGTTCATGAAGAAAAGGCCCCTTCCATCAGGTGGTTGAGCATAATCGAGCACACCATCTATCAGAGCACCACCTATCTTTTGCAAATTTCCGAGCGCCTTCTCTTCGATAGTGCTCAAACCACCCGCTATGTTCCCCTCGGTGGGTTGCGAACCGAGTAGGTCTACACCTTGAGACTTTATCAACTGTTGGTATTCATCGAACATCTTCAAAAACTTCTCCTTGTCTTCTGATCTTTTGAACCTGCTCGCCACGATGTGCTCCGCGCCGGTCAGCTCGGTCGTCTCGCCGAACAGCACAGTTCCACCGATCTCTAAGAATTTCTCGGTGAACCTACCAACGGCCCTGTTGGATCCGAGTCCTGAAGTCGTGTCTGATTCTCCACACTTGAGACTTATCACGAGCTCGTTCATATCCACAACTTCTCTCTTCAATCCGGAAGCATCTTCAACCAGTCGAACAGCCACTCGAGAGGCTTTCTCTATAGTTCTGAGCTGACCGTGGCGTTCCACCCAGAAAGCTTCTACAGGTTTGTTCGTCTTTGCTATCTCTTCGGCAACCTTCATCGTCCATTTGGGTTCGACACCGATGACGATCACTGCAGCCGCGTTGGGGTTTTTACCCGTTCCAATCAAGGTTCGAAAGAACAATTCTAGATCCTCTCCAAACTGTAAACGGCCGTATGGATGTGGCACAGCCAACGTGCCGTAGACGTTTTTTTCCACACCCTCTGCAACTGCGTTGGATATGTCATCTACGGGCAATATCAGAACATAGTTTCTCACACCAACTCTTCCATCCTTCCTCCTGTAAGCGAGTATCGATCTTTTCATGATCCCTCACCCCCATCTCAGGCTTCGCAAGTTGTGAACGTGCACATGACAACCCTGCGGTATATTTTGAAGTGCAAAGCCGATCTTCTCTCCATACTCGATCACGTGCTCCCCCTTGCTAATGTTCCTCAGGGCGATTTTGTGACCGAGTGGTATATCCTCTACGACTGTGATCTTGTACTCTGCGTTCGTTTCAAGACAACGTCCGATAGCAGTTTCACCCTTCTTCAGATCCCTCACGGCGACACCCACATGATCGATCGGTTTATGTACCAGGAAATGCACCATTCACATCCCTCCCAGTTTATCCCAAGATTCTCTGAACAAATTCAGGCCAAGATCGACGTATGGATTTTCGAACGCCCTCTTGTAAACTTCCCAGGAAGCCGTCACGATGTCCGCCCCAGCGAGCGCAGCTTCTGCTATGTGTTTCGAAGATCTGATAGCAGCGATCAATATCTTCGATGGATAATCGTAGTTTCTGACAGCTTTCACGACTTTAGCTATGAGATCTGCGTCCGTCTCTCCCCTCTCGTCACGCCAGCCGACGAACAAGCTGATGATGTGGGCACCCAAACGAGCGGCGTTGATGGCTTGAAAAACGGTGAAAACTAAAGTCATGTTCACCTTGATTCCTTCTTTCGAAAGATATGCGAGAGCTTCGAAGCCAGGTTCAGTGGCGGGAACTTTGATCACAAAATTCTCACACAATCCTGCCAAGTATTCCGCTTCTCTCACGATCTCTTTCGCATTGTTTAAATGTGGATTCACTTCCAGACTCACTGAAATGTGAGTACCTTTTATGAGATCTTTGATACGCGATGCGAACTCGCTAACCTTTAAACCCGCGTTTGCCAAGTGTCTTGGATTTGTCGTTATTCCGTCAATGCGCCAGTGCTCTATAGCGTAGGAGATCTCATCGAGCTTGGCACTGTCTAAAAAGAATTTCATATCTTCACCTCCACTCAACCTTTCAAACCACCCGTCCACATGCCCTTCAAAATGTATCTTTGAAATCCCAGCGTTATGGCGAACACTGGCAGGAGCATGATCGTGGAGCTCGCAGATAGTTGCCCCCACAGAGGTGCGTACTGACCGAGGAAGGCGTTGATCACTATCGGAGCCGTTTTGGATCTTGGACCTGTGAGAACGAGTGCGTAGAGAAACTCGTTCCAAGACATGAGGAAAGCAAAGACGAAAGCGACAACTAAACCAGCGGAAGCCAAAGGGAGAGTTATCCTCCAAAAAACACCAAAAGTTTTACAGCCATCGATTCTGGCTGCTTCTTCGTAATCCCTCGGTACACTCGCAAAGAACGGTACCAAGAGCGCAAGAACATAGGGTAGGTTGAAACTGATATGTGCCACACTCAATCCGATGATGTTGTCTTTTAAGCCCAAAGTTCTGAACAGCAGATAGAAAGGGAGTGCCAGAGTGATTTGTGGAATCATCCTGGTGAGCAAGATCGTTACGAGGAGGAAGAATTTGAACTTGAACTCGAATCTCGTGAATCCGAAAGCAGCTAAAGAAGCAAAAAAAACAGAAACCAGAGCTGATATGGTCGCCGTGGTGAGAGAGTTTCTCAACGACATTCTGAAATCTCTGTTTGAGAAAATGAGATTGTAGCTACGCATCGTGGGTTTGAAATAGAGCGGGCTTTTCGTCCATATATCTATATCTCTCTTGAAACCGTTGGTGATGATGACCAGTATAGGGATCAACTCAACAGTGACTATCACCAAAGCTATCAAGAAAAAGGCTATTCTTAAAATCTTCTTCATGTGAGCTCACCACGCATACTCCTTTTGATCATCTGATAAGTGATCAAAAGCGAGACGATCATCAAAAAAACTCCCAAGGCTGAACCGTATCCAATTTCTCCAAACTCAAAGGCGCGTCTGTGAATGTAGAGTGGTAACAACATGGTGGCGTTCGAAGGCCCCCCATACGTCATGACGTAAACCTCTGAAAAGATTCTGAGCGCATCGATCAAGCGCAGTAGAACGGCCGTCAAGATCACCGGTCTTATCAACGGTATGATGATCCAAAAGAGCCTTTGAAAAGAGTTGGCTCCGTCCAGATGGGCAGCCTCTATGTACTCACCAGGTATTGAGGTCAACCCAGCGTAGAGGATCATGAACATGAAAGGCCACATGCGCCAAACGTCTTGAATTATCACAGCGATGAAAGCGAATCGTACATCTGCGAGCCAGGCGACGGGACCCAAAGAAATTTGTTTGAAAAATTTTCCCAAGATACCGTATTCGGGTTGTAACATGAGCCTCCACGTCAACCCTGAAACGACAGGTAAGACATAAACTGGTAACATCAAGAGCGATCGCAACAATTTCGAGAAGGGAAAATCTTTCAAGAACAAAAGTGCGATGAGGAATCCTATGATCAACTCGATCGGTATAGCGAAAGCCATGAACGTGAACTGAAGCCTCAGTGAATGTAAAAACAATCTATCACCCGTCATTCTCAGGTAATTCTCTAGTCCCAAAAATCTCATCGCACCAAGCCACATCAACCGTCGATCTGTGAATGACAGATAGATGGCGTAAGCAGCAGGAAAAATCGAGACGGCCATCACGGCAATCGTATCGGGGAGCAAAAAAGGCAAATACAAGGGGCGGTGTGCCCGCCCCCTCTGTCAATCAGTAGCCGTATTTTTTGAGCAA
>CAYXCE010000154.1:0-3978 GCA_964463395.1 uncultured Pseudothermotoga sp. | reverse complement strand
GAAGTCGTGGAAAGTTCTCTCAAAGATGGATCGATAGATGTACCACTTCAACAACAGATCTCGCTGAAACTCAGCACGGTTGCGAACAGCTTTGATCCATCAAAGATATTCTTCAAAAGAGTTGGAACGAATCAGACCGTCCAACCGAACATTAGGATTGAGGGCGACACGATCAAAATTTCTCCGAAGACAGGTTTCGAACCCAACACGATCTACGAACTGGTGGTACAATCTGGAGCTCTCAAAGCGAACCAGGCGGGTAACTTGAAAGAGTTCAGTCTCAGGTTCACAACGGGTAGTGTACCCACTGTGGTGAGTTGCACGCTGAACAATGGAGCTGTGGAAGTACCGTTGAGACCCTCCATCAAATTCACGTTCAACAAAGACGTCGTTCTCGCCAATTCTTCGTTCATAGTTTTGAAGAAACCGAGCGGTGAATATGTCACCGATGCTGGTAGATCTGTCAACGTGAATCTGGCCGGAAAAGAATTGAATATCAATTTCAGAGACACATTGTCACCGGAACAAACCTACGTTCTTGAAATACAACGAGGAGCCCTGAAAGATCATTCGGGAAATCTGAACATACCTTATTCCGTCGTCTTCACCACGGTACCTTATACGAGAGTGATTTCAACTCAGCCGTCGAATAAACATCCAGACGTTCCTGCAGATAAACCCATCACGATTCAATTCAACAAGAACATCAAACCTGGTTCCAAATACGATTCTATACAACTGAAAGCTGCAAACACGAACGCAGTTATCACCATTGACAAATCCATCATTGGATCTGTTCTCACACTGAAGCCCAAGCAATCCTTGCAACAATTGGTGGAATACGTTGTTACCATACCTGACGAAGCGGTGATGGCTGCAGACAGCAGTGCACCCAATGTGGCTTACAGTTTCAGCTTCAGATGTGGAGCTCCTCCAAAGTTGATCAAAGCCGAGCCGGAGGACGGATCAAGGAACGTTTTCAGAGATCAAATCGTTCAATTGACTTTCTCTGAAGCTGTCAGGGCTGGGACTGACTTTTCGCGACTCTCTATCAAGGTGGGGAACAATCAAAACAATTTCGATGCAAGAATAGAGTATGACTGCGTTTTCTTAATACCAGCTTCAATTCTTCCTGCCAACACTTCAGTGAACATCTTTGTACCGAGGAATGCCCTTGTGGACCTCGGTGGTTCTTCGCTCGACAAAGATTACACAATAAACTTCACAACAGGTTCGAGTGCGTATCCTCCACGGATTGTTTCATCTTCACCTTCCGACGGTGATCAGTCTGTCCCAACGAACAGTTACATCTACGTGAGATTCGATAAAACGATTTTGGAAGGTCCAAACTGGAACAACATAGTTTTGAAAACAAGCTCGGGTGAAGCAGTGCAAATACAAAAGTTGATTTCCTATGGAGTACAACTCGAGGTCAGGCCCGTTCAAAAGCTCAAGCCCAACACGACTTACGTGCTTGTTTTACCAGCGAGCTGTATCAAAGAACAATTCGGCTCAGTCTTACAAGGAGAGTTGAGTATAAAATTCAAAACTGAAGCCCGATCCGGCACCATGTGATACATCATTATGGGCGGAATATATCCCGAGGAATCAACCACGAGGTGGTGAAAATTCTATTTTCCTGAGCTGATTACCAAAGCGATCCGTAGGTATCTGAGCGGAAAAGGATTCAAATTTGAATTCACCGAATGCGACAATCCAAAAATTTCGGCCAAAAAATTGAAAAGTGAGTATGGAGTTGATAAACTCCATATTTATGTGCATATCCCGTTCTGCCGGCACACGTGTCCGTACTGCCCATACAATAAGGTCGAATGGAATGAATCTCAAGCGCGAGAGTACTACGCAGCGGTCGAAACAGAAATCACCAAGTACGGTCAGGTTCTCTGCGATATCGAAGTACCATCGATCTATTTCGGTGGAGGTTCTCCGGCGATTGCTCCACAAAAGATACCAAGCATACTGAATTCCATCAAGAAATTTTTCAAACTGTGTGGTGGTGTATTCCTGGAGATCAATCCAGCTGAGTGTGATCACATAACCTTGCGAGCTCTTAGGGAATCCAATGTTCATGGTGTCAGTGTTGGCGTTCAGAGTTTTCAAGATGAAAAGTTGCACTTCATCGGACGTGGTTACACGGCAAAGGAAGCAATTGAGGCCTTAAAGAGGGTACTCGGTTATTTTCAAAATGTTAACGTGGACCTAATGTTTGCACTTCCAAATCAAAGATTGAAAGATCTTGAAAATGACTTACGCATTGCGACGTCTCTCGAAGTTCCACAAATCACTGTCTATCCACTTTTTACGTTTCCCTATTCAACCGTTGGACGTTACAGAAAACTTAAGAGAGTGAAGATGCCGAATATAACTCTGAGGCGGAGGCAATATTATTTCATACACGATTTTTTAACTTCCCACAATTACGAACCAGTCTCGGTCTGGAGTTTTATGAGAAAGACTTCCGATAGTGTTAACGCAAAGTATTCTTCCGTCACGAGAGAATACTACATAGGATTTGGGGCTGGTGCGGGTAGTTATTATCCCTGGGGTTTTTATCTCAACACTTTTCCGGTGGACTCATATATTCGGAGGATAAAAACGGATAGATTACCGATAGCACTCGAATTTGCTTTCGACGAGCGTATGGACAATCTATTTTGGTTATACTGGAGGTTTTACGAGACCAAGATTCCACTCCATCATTTTGAAGAACGATTTGGAGAGGACCCAAAAGTGAAAAGTCTGATAAAAATTTTTGAGAGCATGGGCTTCATGGAAAGGAACGATGCTTACATCCGGCTGAACAAACGTGGATCTTTTTGGTTACACCTGGCGCAAAACTACTTCGCTTTGAACTACGTTAGCAAAATCTGGTCTGTCGCACTCAATGAGCCATTCCCGAAAAGAATCGAATTCTAACTTAGATCGACCGGAAGGTTGGTGACCTGCTTTAATCTTTGAAAGATCAATATCACCATATTTGTAATGCATCGAAGTGAAAATTGTTATTGTTAGTCGGTTGGAACATCTCGATTGTGATGGAGAAAAGTTGAAAAAATTCTTTTGAACTGATCTGCATGCTAAAAGTTAGTATCAACAGTTCAGCACTTGTCATGAAGATTCTCCGCGCATTTTCATTTGCCCAATAAATGATATCAGCAGTAGAATACTCTGGAAACAGTGAGGGGGGATGAATGATGAAGGGTTTCGCCTGGCTCGTGAATTTATTCTTGGTTGCAGGTTTAGTGGTAGCTGTTCTTTTCTCGTCCTCTTATTTTGAGTCTGACAAGGATATTGTCTGGTCTCGTTTCATAGGGAAGATGGGTAGAGATATTTCTTATGATCTAGCGGTGCTCGACGATGGTGTTGTTGTGGTCGGTTGGACCACTTCTTCAAGAAATCTTGGTGATCAGAACGTGATGATAGTCAAATTATCCAAAGATGGAAAGTTGTTGTGGCAACGAGAACTTGGTTCGATTGGAAATGAAGGTGCAAAATGTGTCGAGAAAACGAAGGATGGCGGATTCATAGTTGGTGTGATGAGTGATTCGAGGGATGGAGACATTCCAGCAGAATTTGGTGGTCAAGATGTTTGGCTTTTGAAGTTTGACAGTCAGGGAGAGTTGATCTGGAAGAGGTGCTACGGTACTTCAAGTTACGAATCGATTTTCGATGTCGTTGAAGATGAAGGTTACTTGTTTGTCGGTTACACAACAAGAAATGGCGACGAGGATTTCTGGGTGGTGAAGGTGAACGAAATCGGCGATGTGGTGTGGGAAAAAACTTTTGGAGGAAGTGATTGGGACTGCGCATTTGCGGCAGAGAGGGCGAACGATGGATATTTCATCGTGGGGATGACTAAATCTACCGATGGGGATGTAACCTCTCCACGAGGATCTTCAGACATGTGGGTTTTGAAACTCACCAAACAGGGTGAATTGGTATGGGAAAGAAGTATAG
>CAYXCE010000153.1:760-4009 GCA_964463395.1 uncultured Pseudothermotoga sp. | reverse complement strand
GATTCCACCTCTTCATAAGAGAGTTCGGCCAATTTGAAAATTTTCTTGGCCATGCTCACGAGTTCTTTCTCCATCGAATCGATAGCTTGGGCTATCGTGTCCTTCATCTTTCTTCCCCCCTCAACTTTTCAGTCTCGGATCGAGCAGATCTCTCAAACCATCACCCAAAACGTTGAACCCAAGACATGTGAGCAGAATGGCGAGGCCTGGGAATATGGCCATATGTGGGGCGGTTTGGAGATAGTTTTTGGCCTCAGCGAGCATGCTTCCCCACGAAGGTGTCGGAGGTTGTATACCAAGTCCGAGAAAGCTCAACGTTGCCTCACTGATCACAGCCCCAGAGAAGTTGAGTGAGCTGTAGACGATCAACACTGGTACGATGTTGGGAAGGATGTGATGAAAGATGATCCAAATGTGCGAAGCTCCAAGAGTGCGGGCTGCGAGCACGAATTCCTCGTTCTTGATGTTCATCACAGCGCTCCTGACGATCCTTGAAAAATTTGGTACCATCACCACACCTATGGCCAGCATCGCGTTGAACAGACCCGCCCCGAGCACGGCCATCATGGCTATGGCCAGAAGAACATACGGAAACGACAACAGCGCGTCGGTGAACCTCATGATCAATGCGTCAAAGAATCCTCCGAAATAACCCGAGATCACTCCGAGGAATGTACCAATCGCTGCGCCTATACCAACAGCGATCACACCAACTGCGAGTGAGATGCGGCTACCGTAAACCAATCGTGAAAATATATCTCTTCCGTAATCATCGGTGCCGAGGATATGTCTACCCTCACCGGGTTTGGCGAAAATGTGCAGAAAATCCATTTCATCCACTTCATGTGTTGCTATGAGTGGGGCAAAAATGGCGAAGAAAACGTTCAGGAAAACAATTGAAAGTCCAAAAATGATCTGTTTATTCAATCTCACTTCAAACACCCCTGTATGCTTGTCTGATCTTCGGATTGATGAATGCGTAAACTATGTCAACAACCAAATTCACGAAGATGTACAAGATCGCTGTGAAGAGCACCTCTCCTTGCACGAGCATGTAATCGCGCCTGAAGATACCATCGATCATCAGCTTTCCAAGGCCAGGCAGTGCGAACACTGTTTCTGTCAGAACTGCTCCGGCGAGGAGATTTCCCAACTGTAAACCTATAACTGTTATCACAGGTACCAGGGCGTTTCTCAATGCGTGTCTGTAGAGGATCAGATTCTTTCTTAAGCCTTTGGCATAGGCAGTCCTGATGTAATCTTGGTTCAAAACTTCGAGCATGCTCGATCGTGTGAAGCGTGCTATGGTTCCAGTCGATAAGATCCCGAGTGCGAGTGAAGGGAGTATTAAATGGCTCACCACATCCCACATGCCTTTACTCGGATCTCCCAACCCCTCTTCCGGAAGCCAACCGAGTTCGAGGGAGAAGATTATGATCAAAATCATGCCGAACCAGAAGATCGGTATGGATAATCCCATCAGTGCGAGCACTGTGACGAAAAGATCTATGAGCGAGTTGTGCTTCACCGCTGCCAAAACGCCTGCAGGTATGCCTATGCTGACTGCCACGATCAGGGCACACACGCTCAGAGTGATCGTGACGGGCAGTCTCTCAAATATCAACGAGAGAACGCTCTGTTTGTACACCAAAGAGTTGCCCAGATCACCTGTCATCACCCTTTTGAGGTAAATGAGGAACTGAATCGGTACAGGTTCATCCAGACCGAGTTGCTGTCTGAATCGGACGATGTCTTCTGTGCGCGCTTGAGGCCCAAGCAGAACCATTGCAGGATCGCCGGGAATGAGTTTCATCAAAAGAAAAACTGTCAGAATGACGAAGAAAAGTGTCGGTATCACTTGAAACAATCTTTTGGCAACGTATTTGCCCATTCTATCACTCCGAAGAAGAGGGCGCATGAGCGCCCTCGATCATTTCTCAACCCACACGTTCGTTCCAGGAGCGTACAGTCTGATCATCATGTCCGGTGAAGGTTTGTACCCCTTGACCTTTTTGTTGACACCGTTCACGACGAGCTTGTGCCACAGTGGGAAGTAGTACAGATCCTTCATGATGAGTTCTTCGGCCTTCCTGTAGTACTCTGTCCTCTCTTTTTGATCCACCGAAGATTCACCGAGTGAGATGAGTCTATCCACCTCGGGGTTGTTGTATCCGCCGCCGTTACCGTAAGTTCCTTTCCTCGAGGAATGGAACATGTAGAAGATGAAGTACTCCGGGTCTGGGTACCAAGTCCAGCCTATCGTGTACGCGTCTGCATCTCCCTTTGAAGTGACGGCCGTGAAGCTACCCCATTCGAGTGATTGGACTTCTATTTCGAATCCAACTTTTTTCAGCATGGACTGGATTATGACGGCAGCCTTTCTCCTGTTCGGATCTTCCGGTGTGTAGATGGTCATTTTGACGGGTTTGTTGATGTCATAACCAGCTTCTTTGAGCAGTTGCTTGGCTTTCTCTGGATCGTACCCGGTGTAGAAGGCTTTCACGTTCGGATTGTACGCCCACGAACCTGGCGGGATCGGCCCATATGCAGCTTGGCCGGTGCCGTTCGGGAATATGACCTTGACGAGCTGTTCGATGTCGATGCCCCTGAAGAACGCCTCTCTGATCCTCTTGTCTGTGGTCGGGCCTTTCATCGCGTTCATGTAGACAGCGTAAACGTTGCAACCACCGACCATCATCGCTTCAACGTTCGGGTTGGCTTTCACCTTCGGAATGTCTTGATCTAGAACATCACTGGTTATGTCCACTTCGCTGCTGAGTAATGCCATCGTTAGTACGGATTTGTCTGGGATGAATTTGTAAACGATCTGCTTCAAATAAGGTTTTTCTCCCCAGTAATCTTCGTTTCTTTCAAAAACCATGTGGCTGTCTTTGACCCATTCGACCATCCTGAACGGTCCAGTCCCCACCGGGTGCAACGTGAACTGATCTTTCCAACCTTCACATTCTTCCTTCGGTACGATGGCCGCACCGATGTCCGTGAGTACTGTCAAGAACGGGGCGTAAGGATATTTGAGCACGATCTTCACCGTGTAGCGATCGATCACTTCGACGTGATCGACCATGTACAGCCTAACCATCGGGGAAATGGTGATAGCCCTTTCAAAGCTGTACTTGACATCTTCTGCCGTCACTTCCCTACCGTCTTGGAACTTACCCTTTTGGAACTTGATGCCTTTTTTGAGCTTGAAGGTCCATTCCTTCAAATCCGGGCTGACTTGCCAAGACT
>CAYXCE010000153.1:0-750 GCA_964463395.1 uncultured Pseudothermotoga sp. | reverse complement strand
TGGATCTCCTTGACGTCCGCATCGTAAGCCACGAGCGTTTCGAAAACGTTTCTCATGACCTGTGCCGAAGCGAGGTCCTGGTACATCGCAGGATCCATAGTTGTGGGGTTCTGATCCGAGCCCACACGTACGACTGAGTCGTAGTTCGGTGCCGTGAAGTAAATCGTTGCTACCGCGATGAGAACCCCAGTAGGAACTTTCTCACACCAACCACCCCCTCTCAGAGTAGAAAGTTTCTCAGATAGTTTGCCAATATTCTCCTTGCGCTCAGAACGATGCCTTCAGTTTTTTCTTTGAAGAGCTCTTCGTGTTTCAGGGTAAAACCAATACAGTCAAGATAAATGAGCTGTTCTTGTGAAAGATCGACTTCCAAGTTGGAATCTCTGTATGGTGAGAACGCCACGCAGTTCGTTCTCTTTGCGATATTTTTCCAGCGGTTCAAAGCACCTGAGCATTGCTCTCTTTCTGGAACCACTACGGTGGCACGTTCAACCCTGGGCATGGCTGAAAAGAACGCATCCACTACCTTGTAGGGCAGGATGAAACGCTCGTCTTCAAACTCGCCTGTGCACAGTAACACACATATTCCTTCACACTCGATCTGCGAAAGTTTTTGAACGACCCAGCGGTGTGAAATGAAAGCGACTGAACCATCGCATCTTCTACTCACCAAGAGGTCCTCATCGTTCAGGGGCTTGTAGATCTTCGGATCGACGTTCTCTATGAGTCCTATCTCTCTGTAGGTTAGGT
>CAYXCE010000152.1:0-4020 GCA_964463395.1 uncultured Pseudothermotoga sp. | reverse complement strand
CTGGTCTATTTTGTTCTTGATTTCTTGGATGAGCAATTCAAGATGGTGGGAATTTTCCCTCAGTTTTTCTCTCTCTTCTTTGAGTTGGTTCATTTGCATTTCCAACTCGTTCAGTTGATTCAACTTTTGGTCTTTATCCATCCTCTGCATTCTCATGGATTCGAACAGTTCCTCAGTTTCTTTGCGTATCGACTCCAATTCCCTTGCGTTTTCTAAAAGTTCCAGTTTGGTGCGTTCTATCTGTGTCTCCAGTTCAACTGCTTGACGCTGCAGACGGATCTTTTCTTCTGAAGACTTCTCCATTTGATTCTTGATGATTTCAAGTTCTGATTCGTAGTGGATCTTCTTCTCCATAGCCCCGGTGAGATCAGCTTTCAATTCGAGATACTTCGCGGAGATCTCTTCCAAGGACTGTTTTTCTGATATCAGTTCTTTGTCAAAATTTTCGATATTTTCTTGTAATCCTTCAATCTCTTCTCTCAGTACATCGAGTTGACTCAGTACTTCCTGCTTTCTCAGTTTCAAACCTTCTGAACGGCTCTTATATTCTCTCTCGAGTTGTTGGAGTGAATCTATCTCCTTTTTCACGTCATCAAAAGTTCTTCCAAGTTCCTCTATCATCCTCCTTGTGAGCCCATCTTGTGTTACAACCTCCACGAGTTCTTTCTCGACAAGCTCACGTTGCCTTCTTAAACCATCGAGCTCTTGTTCCGCTCGTTTCAATTCTGATTCGATTTTTTTCTCCAATGAAGCGTACTGCATCCTCTGCAGTGCGATTTCGTTTAGTCTCGTCTTTCTGATGATGAGTGAATCATTCCTATCGGGTGTCGTTTCGCCTCCCGTGATGGAACCATGAGGTCCAATGATTTCGCCTTCAAGTGTTGCTATTCTGCATCTTAATCGATATTTGCGCTTCATATCAATCGCATCTTCCAAACTTTTAACTATCACATCACTCCCGAATAGATAAGCTGGTAAATTAGAAAATTTTTGTGGGACGGTGACAAGTTGTGCGGCGTAACCTATGAATCCAGGGTGGTTTTCTATCTCACGTAATCTGGTGAATTGTGATTCTATGAGATCCAACGGAAGAAAGGTGGCGCGACCAATTTTTTCTCTTTTAAGCCATTCTATGATAGTTTGTGCGTCCTCAGCGGAGTCGACTACCACATGTTGAATTGCTCCTCCAAGCAAGGCTTCAATCGCTTTGGTGTGTTCCGGTTGAAAGTTCAACAGATTCGCCACAACATCATGGACATTTGTGAACTCTCCTTCCGCTCTCTTTGCAAAGATTGCTCTCACGGCTCGTGAATACCCCTCATAGCTGGCGATGAGTTGACGTAACCTCTTTTCTTCGTCATCCAGATATCTGAGACTTCTGCGGATTTCTTCAAGTCTTCCAGAAAGTTGTTCACGTTCACTTTTGAGCTGATTGGTTTGCGAATCGATCGCTTTCAACTCATCAGAAAGTTTGTTCTTTCGATCGCTTGTCTTGTTCGATTTTTCAAAAAGCGTCGAAAGTTCATACTGAAGTGCATTCAATCTTTCAACTTTTGCTGAAAGCTGAGTTTGAAGCATGGAGATTCTCTTTCTGAGATCTTCCGAAGTTTCATCGAGTTTGGTTAGTTCGTTCTCCAGAGACACTCTCTTCTTCTCGAGTGAGGACAGTTGTTCTCTCAGAAGAAGTGCGTTCTTTTCTTTCTCCGAGTACCTTGAAAGGATTTCCTCTCTGATTTGTTCCACATGCTTCAACTGTTGTTGCTTTTGATTCACTTCTTCAAGGAGTGCTTTGAATATCAAGCTCAGCTCGTCTTTCCTCTTTATGAGCTGCGAAACTTGCTCGTCGATCAAATACATCTTCGTGTTCAATTCAACATAACGCCCCTCAAGTTCACTGAGTTTCTTGCTGTAGATCTCTCTCATCTCAGTGAGAGCATTTTGGCGTCTCTTGTAATCTTCGAGAAGGGTCGTGAAGGTTTCTATCTCTTTATCGACATCTGCAAATTCTTGTTTCAGTGTTGACCACTGAGATTCAAGCTCTACGAGCTTTTTTTGAACTTGATTGATCTTTTCTTGATTGCTTGAAAGTTCGAATTGAAGGGTCTCGAATCTTTTGAGATCTCTTTTCAGCACGTTGCCGAAGAAGTACTTCTTGACTTGTTCCAATCTTTCCGTGTATTCCTTGTACCGCTCGGCTCTTTTAGCTTTAAGATACAGAGACTTTCTCTGCCTATCGAGTTCAGCCAAGAGGTCTTGTATTCGCGCAAGGTTGTTCGAAACATTCTCAAGCCTCATCAAGGCTTCTCTTTTCTTCTCTCTATAAAACGAGGTACCTGCAGCTTCTTCAAAGAGAGCTCTTATTTCCTCAGGTGTTGCGTTCGTCACACGTTCTATTTGTCCCTGACCAACGATGGAATAGAACTCTTTTCCAATACCAGTTCCCGCAAACCTTTCATGAATGTCTTTCAAACGAACGGATTCACCGTTGAGCATGTAAACATTCTTACCATCATTGGAAAGCATGCGTGCCACCGTGAAGGTATCGCCGTTGTGTTCGAAAGTCAACTCTACATATGCGAAAGAGCCAGCAGGAGATGTGCTGGAACCAGCAAATATTACGTCGAATTTTTCTTCGGCACGCAGTTGTCTCATCGATTGCTCTCCGAACACCCATCTGATTGCGTCCACTACGTTGGACTTGCCTCCACCGTTCGGTCCAACTATGGCTGTCACTCCTTCTGCGAAACTCAACCTTGTCGGTCTTGCAAAAGATTTAAAACCATGCAAGAACATGCTCTTGAGTCGCACCTTCTTTGCCCCCTTGATCAATCACTATAAACCAAACGCCCCTCTACATAAAGAGCCACCACGTTCAGTTCTCTGTCCAGTGCGACGATATCAGCGACTCGCCCTTCTGCGATAATCCCTGAATGTAAACCGCTTGCTTTAGCTGGTGTGAAGCCCGCCATTATAAAGGCCGATCTGAGAGGTACATCCAGCTTGAAAACGAGATTTCTTACGGCTTGATCGATCGTGAGTGTACTACCAGCGAGTGTATTTTTACCAAATAACCTCGCGATACCTTGTTGAACTTCGACCTTCATTTGCCCAAGTTCATACACACCGTCACTCAGTCCCGTGGCTGCCATTGAATCACTGATTAAAAATGACTTGAAGACACCTTTAGTTTTCAGAACGAGCTTGATTGTTGCGGGATGGAGGTGAACAAGATCGCATATCAGTTCGCAGTAAATCTTCTCATCTGTCAAAACGGCTCCCAACACACCCGGTTCCCTATGATCGAATTGCCTCATGGCGTTGAAAACGTGTGTTACCCTCGTGGCGCCCGCTTTGATGGCGTTTACAGCTTGGTCGTACGTGGCATCCGTATGTGCGATACTGACAATCACATTGTGTTTCCGCAACATTTTGATGGCCTCTTGCGTGCCGTCGAGTTCTGGAGCGATAGCGAAGATTTTTACAACGTCACTGGATTCGAGTAGAAAACGCTTCAGCTCATCGATGTCCGGTTGTTTCAACAGTTCACGCTTGTGTGCCCCACTCTTCGTGGGACTCAAATAAGGACCTTCCACGTACAACCCGCCTATCTTAGAAAAAAGTTCACGGCTACTCATGGTCTCTCTGACGGTAGAAACGACCTTCAGCAGGTTATCGAAGTTATCTGAAACAGTTGTTGGGAAAAAACGGCCAATACCATGTTTGGCATAGAATGACGAAAGCTTTATGAATTCTTCCACGTTCGCTTTCATCACGTCGATACCCATCGCACCGTGTGTGTGACTGTCTATGAACGCTGGGGCTAAGATCGGATAGCTACGCTGTGCGGTGAGGTTATTCTTCTCGATCGATACTATTCTACCGTTTTCGATCGTCACGCTAACGTCTTTGAACTCTCTAAAAGGTGTGAACAATCGCTCGGCTTTGAGCCTCAAACTGATCAACTCCTGTAAGATTTAAACAATTCCTCGAAACATTTTGCACTTTTCCTTTGATTATGAC
>CAYXCE010000151.1:0-4049 GCA_964463395.1 uncultured Pseudothermotoga sp. | reverse complement strand
AATAAAGAGTGGCTCATACACTATCGAAGAACCAATTGGTCTTTTACAAGATCCAGAAGGTAGAAAAATTGAACTGAAACTCATGCACAAATGGCCGGTTAGGTATCAAAGACCCACGAAAGAAAAAATGCCTCCTCGCATGCCTTTGATAACGGGACAAAGAGTTCTGGATACATTTTTCCCAGTCGTCAAGGGTGGCACAGCATGTGTACCGGGGCCATTCGGAAGCGGAAAGACGATCATACAGCATCAGCTCGCAAAGTGGGCGGATGCCGATGTGATAGTCTACGTTGGATGCGGTGAACGTGGAAATGAAATGACTGAAGTGCTCATAGAATTCCCAGAACTCACCGATCCAAGGACGGGTAAGCCTCTCATGGAGAGGACGATACTCATAGCTAACACATCGAACATGCCCGTTGCTGCAAGGGAAGCGTCCGTCTTCACGGGTATAACCATAGCAGAGTACTTCAGAGATATGGGTTATCACGTGGCACTGATGGCTGACTCAACTTCGAGATGGGCTGAAGCAATGAGAGAAATTTCAGGACGGCTCGCTGAGATGCCCGGCGAAGAAGGATATCCAGCCTATCTTGCCTCCAGAATTGCGAGTTTTTATGAACGTGCAGGATATGTGAAATGTATAGGCAACGATGACAGAATAGGTTCTGTCAGTATCATAGGGGCGGTATCTCCTCCGGGTGGAGACCTCTCAGATCCTGTGGTGCAGGCAACGCTCAGAGTAGTGAAAGTGTTCTGGGGTCTCGATGCCAGTTTAGCTTTCAGCAGACATTTCCCCGCCGTGAACTGGTTGATCAGTTACTCACTTTACCTGGACGTTGTCAAGGATCATTGGGCTGATACGGTTGCATCAGATTGGTATGAACTGAGACAAGAGGCAATGAGCATCTTGCAGAGAGAAGCAGAGCTTCAGGACATAGTAAGACTCGTAGGAATGGAAGCGCTTTCACCTCAAGATAGGTTGGTACTTGAAACGGCTCGATCAATTAGGGAAGATTTCCTCCATCAGAATGCGTTACATGAAGTAGACACTTATACTTCTCCGAAAAAGCAGTATCTAATGCTCAAGAACATAATGAATTTTTACAAGATATCCTCTAAATTGCTCGAAGAAGGAGTGCCTCTACAAAATATCCTGAAATTACCAGAACGTGAGAAAATAGCAAGAATGAAGTTCATCAGTGAAACCAGAATTTCAGAAATAGAACATCTCCTTGAAGAAGTCAAGGAAAAGCTCCTCTCATTGAAGAAGGGGGCTGAAGAAGTTGCCTAAGGAATACACGACTGTTTCGAAAATAAGTGGTCCTCTCATGCTTGTTGAAGGTGTTGAGGGTGCCAAATATGGCGAAGTGGTCGAAGTAAAACTCGCTAACGGCGAAATCAGACAAGGGCAGGTGCTCGAGGCTCACGAAAACGCAGCATTGGTGCAGATGTTCACCAGTACGCAGGATTTGTCACTCAAAGGAATGCGTGTGAAGTTTTTGGGGAGAGTGTTGGAAGCAAACCTTTCTCCCACGATACTCGGTCGAACTTTCGATGGATTGGGTAGACCCAAGGATGGTGGACCCCAAATCGTTCCTGAGAAACGACTCGATATCAACGGAAGCCCAATAAATCCTTACGCTCGTGCTTATCCTTCTGAATTCATCCAAACAGGCATTTCAGCCATAGACGGTATGAACACACTCGTCAGAGGGCAAAAACTTCCCATATTCTCGGGCGCTGGTTTGCCGCACGCCTCACTTGCCGCACAAATTGCGAGACAAGCGAGGTTACTCAAGGAAGAGGAAAAGTTTGCGGTCGTCTTCGGTGCGATGGGAATCACCTTTGAGGAGGCAAATTTCTTCATAGAAGACTTCAAAAAAACAGGCGCTATAGAGAGAACTGTTCTGTTTGTGAACCTTGCGAACGATCCAGTTATAGAAAGGATCGCAACACCAAGGTTTGCACTCACTGCGGCTGAATATCTCGCTTTTGAACTCGATATGCATGTACTTGTGATCCTCACCGACATGACGAACTATGCCGAGGCTCTCAGAGAAATCTCAGCAGCGAGAAAAGAAGTTCCTGGCAGACGAGGTTATCCTGGTTATCTCTATACAGACCTTGCAACACTTTACGAGAGAGCCGGAAGGATAAAGGGTAGAAAAGGTTCCATCACACTCATACCGATCCTCACGATGCCAGAAGATGATAGAACACATCCAATACCAGACCTCACAGGTTACATCACGGAAGGACAGATTTTCCTGAGCAGAGACCTCCACAGAAGGGGGATCTATCCACCCATCGATGTGTTGCAGTCCCTCTCGAGGTTGATGCGCGGTGGTATAGGTGAAGGAAGGACCAGAAAGGATCATGGAGATCTTTCAAACCAACTTTACGCGGCTTACTCACGGGGACTCGAAGCAAAAGAACTTGCAGTCGTCCTCGGTGAAGCGGCATTAACAGAAGAAGATGTTCTGTTCTTGAAATTCTCTCAGAGATTTGAAGAAGAGTTCATCAAGCAAGGAGAATACGAAAACAGAAGCATCTTTGAAACCCTTGAGATAGGTTGGAAACTCTTAAGGATGTTACCAAGATCGAGCTTGAAACGCATTAGACCAGAATTCGTTGAGGAATTCCTCGGAAAGGAGTAATAAGATGCCTCTGAGAGTCAATCCAAACAGGATGGAGCTCCTCAAGCTCAGGAAGCGCTTGGTACTTGCGCGTAGAGGTCACAAACTCCTTGAAGACAAACTTGAAGGTTTGATACAGAAATTTTTACAGGAAGCTAAAGATTACAGAATTTTGAGGCAAAATGTGGAGTCCGAGTTCCTGACATTCCTTGCCATTGGAACGTATACGACTACCAAAATTTTGAGCGATTCATGGCAAACTATGGTACAAACTTCAAAAGCGTCCGTTAATCTGATTCAAAAAAGCGAAAAACGAATGAATGTACCTGTAGAAATCCTCTACGTGGAGAGCGTTCGGCTGCCGTCCTACAGTCTCATCGAAACACCGACGATCTTGGATGAGCTTACGAAAAGATGGCACGACGTGCTCAGGAAGATGGTAGATTTGGCCAACAAAGAGCGTTATTTAGTTGCCCTTGCAGTGGAAATAGAGAGGACAAAAAGACGAGTCAACGCCCTCGAATACAAACTCATACCTCAGCTTCAAGAAACTATAAAATTCATCAGCACCAAACTTGAAGAACTTGATAGGAGTAATTTCTTCAGATTACTGAGGTTGAAAGAATGACGAAGATCCAATACTCATCTCATTCCTCATTGAGGAACAGTATTTTTGCATAGCGGTTCATTTCTCACTCCCTGTAGAATCACATGTACTCAGCAGGGGGGGAGTTAGATAAAATTTCTAAATATGACTTTATGGTAGGTCACGCTAGCCAAGTAGAATTTCCTAAAGATGTCGATTTGGAGAGAAAGTACCGAATAATTTTCTGAGAATGTTCTTCCTATGCCCTCATCCGGTTCCACAGGAAGTCCTGATAGTTGGATCATTCTCCATAAATTCATACACCATCAAGAATCCTTGTAAATGAATTCTCAATAAAAAGGGGGAAGCTTTTGCTTCCCCCTTGAATCCCCGGGCACTACCTACTCTCGCATGGGGCTGCCCCCACACTACCATCGGCCCAGAACGGCTTAACGGCCGGGTTCGGAATGGGACCGGGTGTTTCCCGTTCTGGTATCGGCACCCGGGGAAAACTTTGAAGAGTCTTTCAAAACTGCACAGGAAGCTACGAGGTCAAGGCCTCGGCCGATTAGTACCGGTTGGCTCAACGCCTTGCAGCGCTTACACCACCGGCCTATCAAGGTCCTGTTCTCGGACCGGCCTTACTCCCTTAACGGGATGGGAGGTCTAATCTTGGGACGCGCTTCCCGCTTAGATGCCTTCAGCGGTTATCGCTCACGGGCATAGCTACCCGGCGTATGCCCCTGGCAGGACAGCCGGTACACCAGAGGCCCGCTCTCCCCGGTCCTCTCGTACAAGGGGAGACCTCCCTCAAACCTCCTACG
>CAYXCE010000150.1:0-4057 GCA_964463395.1 uncultured Pseudothermotoga sp. | reverse complement strand
CGACAGCCCCGCTCTGCTCCTCGCTTATCGCCGCTAGTTCTCCAGACATGGATGCAACCTTTTCTATATTTTTTATCATCTCAGAAAGCGCCGAAACACTCTCGTTGATCGCTTGTGCGCTTTCGTTCGTTCTTTTTGTGATATGTTCTTGCTGTTGCAACATGTTCTGCGCATGGGCTTTTATACTCACTAAAAAATCACCTATCTGTCTCGTCGACATCCTACTCTGCTCAGCGAGTTTTCTTATTTCTTCAGCCACAACTGCGAAACCTCTGCCCGCTTCACCTGCTCTCGCCGCTTCGATGGCGGCATTCAGCGCCAACAGATTCGTTTGCTCAGCGATTGAATAGATCGTCCCAATGACTTCTTCGATCTTCCCGGTGAATTCTGCCAGTCGTTGTATCGATTCGTTGATCGAATTCTGCTGTTCGTTCAGTTCCTCGACCGTGTGGATCAATCTGTTCACAGCCTTTTCCACATCTGCTGAAGATTCTTTCAAAATCTTTGAACTTTCGGAAAGCAGTAAGGCGTTCTTCGATGTCTGTTCGGCACCCGATGCTATCTCTCTCGATCCAACGCTCACTTGTTGAACCATGTGTGTTATGGCTTCTATTGCTCTGTTCACATTCTCAGATAGTTCCTTCGCTTCGTCAGATGCTGACTTTGCTAGTGCCGATTCGTTCTGCGTCTGCTCTTTCAAAGTTTTCAAGTTTTCTTCCATCTTTTTGATGCTCATTATACTGTCCTTCAAGCTCTTCGTCAAGTCCGAAAAAGCGTCCGAAAGCCTCACCATTTCGCCACTAGTACGTTTCACTTCGATCGATCGCGTGAGATCTCCCTCCGAGATCTTCTTTGCAACGTTGGACAGTTCCACGATGGGTTTCGCTATGGATCTACCGAAGAGAGTCGCAACAAAGACTGCCACGATCGCAACTATGACCGCGATGCTGATGTTCATGAGGATCGTACTTCTAAAAACCGCTTCTATTTCCCTTCTGGGGATGGTCAAAGCGATCGACCAATTCACGCTCGGTATGTTCGCAACTGCCGCCATTTTCTTTTCACCTTGAAAGGTGTAACCCAGCACGCTCGTTTCACGCTTCAATATTTTTTCTTCGACGGCTTTCAGATTCTCATCCACTTGGCTGATCCTCTTCCCTTTGAGGTTTTCATCCGGATGCGATACCACAACGGCTTCCGTGTTGGTCAAGAACGCGTATCCTCTCTCTCCGTGTCTCACATTCTGTATGAGCTGATCGAGCTGTTTCTGAGAGAGAAAAGCGGCATAAACTCCGACGATCTCTTGAGAGTAACTCACCACGGGCACAGCGAAAATCAAGCCTCTATCCTCTTTGAAGACGACGTTATCTTGTACGAAGATCTTCCCACTCGATGATTCGCTAAAGAATCTTTCTTTTGACAGGTCTCCCTCCGGTTTTATACCGAGGACAAATGTTTTTCCATCGAGACTCATGAGGATTTGACCTGTGAAACCGAGCTTTTGAAGATCTTCTACATAGGAGCGAAGGCTCATGTCTATCATGTTTGTGTCAAAGAAAATGAGCAGGTTTTCTAGATTCAAAGCTATACTCTGCAGCGTGATCAACCTTTCTTTGAACCAATTGTCCAGTTTGAGAGACTCTTTTTCGACTTTTTGTAGCATCTCGCCTTCAGCGTATGTGAGGATCTTCCCTCTCACTGTCAAAAGGTTGGTGATGGTGACTGTGAAGACCCCAGCGACTAAGAACACCACAACCAGCAGAGTGATCTTCAGTTTCAAAGACATCCATCCACCTCCTCAAGCCCTCGCTATGCAGTAGGCGACGATTCTATCCGCACCGGCTTGCAGAAGTAACTTAGAACACTCTTGAATTGTTGAACCTGTGGTGTACACGTCGTCTATCAAGGCTACTGAGCCTTTGGTTTTCTTTCTTATCACGAAAGCCTCACGAACGCTCTCGATCCTCTCTTTCCTCGTCATACCTCTTTTGTTAGTGGAGGACGTAGAATCAATCAAAGGAACACACTCAACGTTCAACGCCTTTGAAACGGCTTTCGCAATCATCCCCATAGTGTCGAATCCTCGCTCCTCGAGGGCTTTGAAACTGGAGGGAACCCAGGTCAAGGTCGAAAAAGAAACGTTGTATCTTCTAATCGTTTCGATCAAAGTTCTGGCGAGAATTTCGTGGAGTCTCCAATGCCTGGCGTTCTTGTAAGCCAATATGACATCTCTCAAGATGGATTCGTACCTACCGTAGAAATACACCGTGCACCATTTTGTTTTCTCCACCAACGGTATGGGCCCTTCCATCAGTTTTTCTTCGCAGTCTCGACAGAGAATTTCCGGCGGTGATACGAATTCACCGCAGATCACGCAACTGTTTGGAAAGATCGTTTCGATCAGTCGCGCAAAATGAATTTTCATTCTGAACCCTTTCTCAGTTCTGATTCATCGAGCGCAAAGAGGTCGCACAAGGTCCTGAACACTTTCTCGTCGTATTTTTGGCAAAAGAGGAAAGCTTTCGCGCATAGGAATCTACGCTTTTGAAGTTCCACATCACCGCATTCGTCTATGGACTCGATGATCATACCGTAGTCCTTTGGATCGCACACGGGCACAACATTTTTGTAATTCTTCGCTGCGGCCCTCAAGAGAGCCACACCGCCTATGTCTATGTTTCGAAGTATTTGCTCTTCGTCTAAACTATCGTTCAGTTGGAACGGGCGAAGGTTTACAACAACCAAGTCGAAGGGTTCGACACCGAGATCTTTGAGAACGTGCGCATGATTCTCATCCGATAAGTTCATGAGTATGGCAGCGAAGATTTTAGGATGAATCGATTTTATACTCTCCTGGAGCGTTTCGGAAACTCCCGTGATCTCGCCAATTTCTTCTGCATCTATTCTCTGAGATTTTAAATATCGTGCCGTGCCAGGAGTTGCCACGATCTTCACACCGCGTTCCATCAAAGCCCTCGCAAACCGTGCGATATTCGTTTTGTCCCAGACACTGAACAGGGCCCTCTTTATGTTCATTACTTCATCGCCTCCATCGAATTCCGAATCGATTCTACAACAAAAGGGCGGGGTTTTTCCCCGCCCTTCGTGCGTACGGATCTGATTTTTAGTCTTTCTTCTCCGGGATCAACCAGTTAGCGATGATGCCAACCAAAGCTGCCAAGCTGAGCCCTTTGAACTCGACGTGTCCAAATTTCAAAGATGCCCCACCTATACCGACCGTCAAGATCAAAGAGGCAACGAGCAGGTTCTTCGGTTTGGAAAAGTCTACGCGCGCGTTCACTAAAGTCCTTATACCAACGGAAGCGATCATTCCGAACAGGATCAAACTGATACCACCTATCACTGGGGTTGGAATCGTGCGCAACACAGCACCGAACTTCGCAAGGAATGCGACCAAAATCGCGAGGAATGCAGCCCCTCTCAAAACTCTTGGATCGTAAACTCTCGTCAAGGCGAGTACACCGGTGTTCTCACTGTAAGTCGTGTTCGCAGGTCCACCGAGCAATCCCGCGAATGAGGTTGCAAGTCCATCGCCTATCAATGTTTTGTGCAAGCCAGGTTTTTGGAAAAAGTTCCTACCCACCACAGCGCCGTTGGTGGTTATGTCTCCTCTGTGCTCGATGACGGTCGCTATCGAAACTGGAGCTATCGCAGCAATCACCGTCCAGCTGAATTTCGGAAGCATGAAATGTGGCACGCTGAACCAATCGCTCTGTTGCAGAACGGATACATCTACCAAGCCGAGTGGCAGAGAAACAGCGTAACCTGCGAGCACACCGAACAGGACGGGTATCATGCTCCAAAAACCTTTGAGCAGTACTGAGGTCAGGATGACTGTCACAACTACGACGGCTGCGACGAGCCAGTTTTGACTCGCCATTTGAACCGCAACGGGACTGAGAGTGAGACCTATGATCACGATCATCGGGCCTGTGACGATGGGTGGAAAGAGCTTTTGAACCTTCTCTGTGCCGGCGAGCCAAACCACGAGGGCGAATATCAGATAGACCAAACCTGCAGTAACTATACCCCCAGT
>CAYXCE010000149.1:0-4069 GCA_964463395.1 uncultured Pseudothermotoga sp. | reverse complement strand
CACTGAGTTTCGCTTCGGCGAAGAACGAGATTCAAAAAACTCGTCAATATGTTCAAGATAGACTCCAAAATCCAGAGAAGTACGTTGTTGGGGGGATGGGAAGTTCGAACGCCCTCTTTTCAACCAAGTCCGGCCGTGGGGGGCCTTTGATCGTTCTTCTGTTCGATCCGGACGAGGTGCAGAGGAGTTTGAGGGGCAAAGGGCAAGGCGTTGAGGAGCTGTTCTTCGCGGTCTTCGTGAACGGCTGTGGGGTGAGACACGGAAATTTCGACATTTTCGAAGAGATCTACGACTGGGATGACACGAAAAGGAGGGCTTTCGGGATCTTGGTGATGGCGAAAGAGGATGTTCAAATGAATCTGAGCTTCAGCATATGGAAAGAAGACAAACCCTTGGGAGTGAGGAACGCGGTGATGTACGATTTCGTGAGATATTTCGATGCGGACGGAGCGAGGATGAGAGAGTTGGTGAACTACTTGGTCGTCCCGTTCGATCAAATCCCCCAAAACCACCTCAATTACATGAGAAACGAGAATGGCACGTTCAAGTTCGATCTGAGCGCGCAAAATTCTCTGCTGAACTGGCACATGGCATCCGAGGATGAAGAGAAAGAAAAAGAGAAAAATGATAACGAGAAGGAAGAGGAAAAAGATAAGGATGAAAACGATGATAAGGATAAGGACAAAGATAAGGATGAAGACAAAAAAGACAAGGGTATGAAAGTTTGGTTCTACGTGTGCTGGTTAGATTACGATGTGAACAGAAACACAGAAGCAGGCGTTTATACGGGCACTTACTCTTTGACGCTCGTTCCAATAAATCCACTGGGGGAATGAGGATGAACTACAGGTGCATCTGCAAAAACTGTGGGGAGATATATTATTCGGCGACGTCCATCAATTATCATGTGGAGAAAAGATGCCAAAAGTGTGGGGGTGAACTGATAGAATTTTCCAACAAGCCCAAATTGGGAGAGATACTCACGGCGCTGGGCCTGTTGGACGAAGTCAAGCTCGCCATAGCTTTGAACTTGCAGAGCAGTTTGAACAGAAAAGTCCCACTGGGAAGGATTCTGCTCTGGATGAACTTCATATCACAGAGAGAGTTGACGAAGGTGCTGGATCTGCAGAGAAAACTCTTTTAATCTAAATATTTCCACTCTATCGAAAAATCCTTGCCCGATAGATGCCTCTGGATGCGCTCAGATATCCTCTCTGCGACTTTCTGAGCGTTTTCTTTTTCGATCCCGCTCAAGATCACGTTCAAGTCTTTACCTTTCATGCTCAGTATGTCACCCGGTCTGAAGAGTTGAACGAGCGTTTCGGGTTTGATGTCTTGAACTGAATCTATGGAGATTTTCATCACGAGTACTTGCTTGGAATTGCGTAAGTATCTCTTCAGAACTTCCTCGGTCACGAAGAGTGCCCTGGATGAACCGTCCCTCCTGACGAAGTGTGGAACCAACAAGGATCTGGCTTTCACGACATCGTTGAAGTTGAAAGAAAGTCCCACCCCGAGTTCTCTGATGAAGATTTTCTGTGCCCTCTCGTAATAACGCTTCGCAGTTCCGATTTTTCCAAGATTCTGATAGGCCAAGCACAGACAAAAATAAGCCGTTTCATCGTAGCGATCCAGTCTTATCGCCTTTTCTGCGATCTCCACGGCTTTCATGAAGTCCGTTTGGTGTAGAGCCAGCCTCATGTGTTCGTCGAGGACGATGGTGAACTTCTCTCTGTAGTTTTCTCTGATGGGTATGACCCATTCATCGTCTGGATAATCTTCCAGAAAATGACCCTTGTAGAGTTCATAAGCCCTCTCGATGTATTTTTGTTTCTCGAACATGGGAACTTCGGTGAGTTTGGAAACGACCCGCTCGAACTCTTCAGTGTCTATGTAGAGCTTATCGACGTTCAGATAGCAAACATTGTTGCGCACGAATATCTCTTCCGGTTGAAGGAGTAAGTTTTTGCGTATGATGTTCAAATTCGTGAAGAAATTCGAAGAAAAGCTCTTTTCGTCCATCCAAGACCATAGAGTTTCGTGAAATTGGGAAAGAGGGAGAGATTTGCTGTGCGAAGAGGTTAAAAGATACAGAACGGCGAAGGCTTTTTTCACGGTGCAAAACATTTTCGCCGTAGTTCCATCCTGTCTTCGAGACAACGCTACGCCTCGACCGAATGTGTGAACCTCAAGTTCTACTCGCCCCATACTTCCCCCACGGATCTTTGGATCTTTCTCTTGTTAGACATGCTAATTATATCACACTACCATAAGTTGTTTCAATAGGTTGTGAAAAATGATTGAAAAAGCAGAAATGATCACATATTGGTGCACGTGAGATTTGTCAAACAAGAAGCGGGCTTGCGCCCGCTTCGATGAAGGTTTGAACGAAGATTTTTATAGACTTATCGGCATGGTGGGGACCGTTTCTGGAACGATCAACCTCGCTTCGGTGAACTTGAGGACCTCTTCCACCGTAGTCTCTGGGGCCACTTCTTTGAGAACGAGACCTTTTTCACCGACTTCTATGACGGCCATGTCGGTGACGATCAGATCCACTCTCCTGACGGAAGTCAAAGGCAAGGTACATTTTTTGACTATCTTGGCTGTTCCTCCCTTTTCGGTGTGCGTCATGGCAACGATGACTTTCTTCGCCCCAGTGACGAGGTCCATCGCGCCACCCATACCAGGGATCAGTTTACCTGGGATCATCCAGTTGGCGAGGTGCCCTTCCTCGTCCACCTGCAGGCCTCCGAGCACCGTGATGTCCACATGCCCCCCACGGATGAGCCCGAAAGACGTTGCGGAATCGAAGAAAACCGCACCGGGCAGAAAGGTCACGGGTGAACCTCCCGCGTTGTTCAAATTCGGATGTTCGTAGCCCGGTTCAGGCGCTGGACCCATACCGAGCACACCGTTCTCAGATTGGAAGAACACCGTGACTCCTTTGGGAATGTAGTTCGCGACCAAGGTGGGAATGCCTATACCGAGGTTCACGATGTCGCCGTCCTTCAGCTCGAGGGCGACCCTCTTCGCGATGACGGTCCTACCTATTTTGGGATCTTGGATCATTTCGCATTCCCCCTCACGATGTAATCTACGACCGCATGTGGCACGTGCACCTCGTTGGGATCGATTCCTCCGACTGGCACCAACTCTTCCACCTCGACGATCGTCACGTTCGCCGCGAACGCCATGAGTGGGTTGAAGTTCCGTGCGGTGTAGTTGAAGACCAAGTTACCCAAAAAGTCCGCCCTCTTGGCCTTTATGAGGGCAAAATCTGCTTTCAGAGCGGTTTCAACGAGGTAGTCTTTACCGTCTATCGTGATCTTAGGTTTTCCATTCTCCACAACCGTTCCAACACCGGTGGGCGTCAAGATCCCCCCAAGGCCGAAACCCCCAGCCCTGACGCGCTCTGCGAGCGTACCCTGAGGAACGAGTTCGACTTCGAGTGTGCCTTCGATCATCTGCTTTTGAGTTTCTGGGTTCGTACCGATGTGCGAAACGATGACCTTTCTCACCAGTTTGTTCACGATGAGCTTGCCGATACCTTTGTCTGGCATGGCTGTATCGTTGGCGATGACGGTCAAGTTCTTCTTTCCAGCCTTTATGAGTCCGTCCACGAGCAGTTCGGGTGTTCCATCGCCGAGAAAGCCACCTATCATCAAGGTGGCTCCATCGGGGATCATCTCGATGGCTTTTTCGACGCTGATGAGTTTGTTTTTCATGTCTCAACCCTCCTAAACGTTCTTTATGATGATCGCTGTACCCATGCCTCCACCTACGCAAAGACTCGCTAGGCCGAACTCAACGTTTCGCTTCTTCATTTCGTACAGGAGTGTCACGACGATCCTGTTTCCACTCGCACCGATGGGATGACCCAAGGCTATGGCTCCACCGTTGACGTTGACCCTCTCTTCGAGCCAATCGTCGCTCACACCATGCTCTTTCTTGACGTCCCTCAGGACGGCGATCGATTGGGCGGCGAAGGCTTCGTTGAGTTCGATCAAACCTATGTCGGTGAGCTTGAGTTTCGCCTTGGCGAGCGCTTTCGATATGGCACCAACCG
>CAYXCE010000148.1:0-4085 GCA_964463395.1 uncultured Pseudothermotoga sp. | reverse complement strand
GTGTAGACGTCGCTCACACCCACACGTTCGACGAACTCGTGTGAACCTTTCAGGAACGTGAGTATATCCATTGATCTGCTTCCAACTGGTAAAAGCAGCGAGATGTCTCTGCGTACAAACGGGAACGCGGCGGGTGTTTCGACCGTCTTGATGGGCTTGTAACGCTCGAAGAGCGCTTCTATGTCCAGTTCGGCGAAATAGACTTCTCCTTTGAAGTCGTAGAGCTCGTTGAGCTTGCGAGAGAGCATTCCAACGATTCCTACTTGAGAACCATCGAGAAGCACTGCAGCGCTCCTGCCCGGTGTGAGCCAATCGAGCTTGACGGGCTCGAACTGAAAATCGAAGTTCAGATGCCTGCCGAGCTCTTCCACAACACCTTTGAACCAGAGTAAGGACGTTTGTCTTGGGTCTGTATAGTCGTCCTCTTCGAGCTTTCCAGAGGCTATCATGCCGAGCTTTTCACGTTCGAAAGTTGAGCCATCCTTCGTTCCGTAGACCTTGGCGATCTCGAAGAACTTCACGTCCCTGTTCTGCCTTCTGATGTTGTAAGCCACACAATCGATGAGACCGAACAGGAGTGAGGGTCTGAGACAGTCCATGTCTTCCACCATGGGGTTGTTCAACATGAGGGGTTCTCGGTCCGTGATCTGTCTGACCAAAGAAGATCTGCAGAAAGAGAGGTTCACCACCTCGTTGAAGCCGGATGCGAACATGAGTTGCTTGACTCTACGTCTGAATTTTTGATAGTCGTTCCAACCACCGGCGAGGGCGAGGATGCGGGGAGCTTCACTCTTGATCCTTTCATAGCCGAAGATCCTGCCCACCTCTTCGATCAGATCTTCCTCGATCGATACGTCCGGTCTGTGCGTTGGGACCGAAACGTTCCAACCTTCGGGAATTTTGAGGACTTCCATGCCTAAACCTTTCAGTATTCGCTCGATCTGCTCGTCTGGAACGTTCATACCGAGTACGCGCTCGAGTTTCTCTTTTCTGAGCCTCACGGTTTTTTTCTCGATCCTTCGTGGGTACACATCCACGAAACCTTTCGCGCTGAGGCCTCCCGCCACCTGTTGGATGGTACCGATCAGAAGTTTCATCACACAGTCTGCATCGTTCGGGTCCACGCCGCGTTCGAACCTGTGAGAGGCGTCGGATTTTATGTTCAAAGCTTTCGAAGTCCTTCTGATCCTCACGGGGTCAAAGTACGCGACCTCGAGCAGTAACTCGTTCGTTTCTTTTGAAACGCCAGAATCGCGTGCACCCATCACGCCCCCGACCGCCAAGATGTTTTCACCGTCCGTGATGAGCGTTTCGATGCCGTTGAGTTTGTAGAGTTTTTCATCGAGCAGGACCACTTCTTCACCTTGTTCAGCACACCTGACGATTATTTTTCCGTCTTTCACCTTCTTGTAGTCGAAGACGTGCACGGGGTGACCCGTGAGCAACATCACGTAGTTCGACGCATCGACGATGTTGTTTATGGGTCTGACGCCACAAGCCATGAGACGTCTCTTCATCCAGACGGGGCTTTCTTTGATGAAGACTGAGTTCATGTGGGCGGCACAGTACCTTGGACAACCCTCAAGATCGTCTATGCGAACAGAGATGAACTTCTCCACGGGTTCATCGAAAATTTCCAGTCGTACTGTTGGTAGATTGAGATCTTTTTCGAACAGTACGGCGAGTTCGCGCGCGACACCGATCACGCCCAGGCAATCCGGTCGGTTCGGCGTGATGTCCAGATCGAAGACTGGTTCAATCAGTTTCCAGTGTTTGAGCAGATCTGTACCGAGTTCGACCTTTTCATCTATCAAATAAACTCCTTCAGACTTTTCTTCCAATCCGAGTTCCTGAAGCGAGCACATGACGACTTCAGAAACGACACCCCTTATGTTCGCTTGGCGCACCTCGGTTCCGTCGGCGAACTTCGAACCTGGAAAAGCTATGGCGACTAAGCAGTTTTCTTTCACGTTCGTATCGGAAGTGATCGTCGTGTAGTGAGAATTGCCATCGAAAACCCTGCAGACATTCAATCTCTCCGCGTTTGGATGCGGAAAAGTTTCCACTACGATGGCGGAAACGATCCTTCCCGAAGCGAACGGGTTGAAGATTCTCTCCACGCTCACACCGGCCATCGTGAGTCTGTGAGCGATCTCTTCGGCGTTCGAATCTACATCGACGAGCTCTCTGAGCCATTCCAACGGTACCAGCACGAGCACCACCCTTTCAGAAGCATTCGAGGAATCTTTCGTCGTTCCGGATGAAATCGCGTATGTCCCTTATTCCGTACTTCAGCATGGTGATGCGTTCAACTCCCATACCGAATGCAAAACCGGTGTACTTTTCCGGATCGTACCCGACATTTTTGAAAACGTTTGGATGCACCATACCCGCACCCAGTATTTCGAGCCAGCCGGTGTACTTGCAGGATGGACACCCTTTACCGTTACAGATGCCGCAGGACACATCGACTTCGAAACTCGGCTCTGTGAAGGGAAAATAACTCGGTCTGAGTCTGATCTTTCTCTCCGGTCCAAAGATGCGCTTTGCGAAAACTTCCAAAGTGTATTTCAGATGCGCCACGCTCACATTCTCATCCACGTAGAGTCCCTCCACCTGGGTGAACATGGGTAGGTGCGTCGCGTCGTAATCTCTTCTGTAGACCCTACCTGGAGAGATGATAGCGATGGGCGGTTGCTCAGAAAGCATCGTTCTTATCTGAACTGGTGAAGTGTGCGTGCGCAACAACATGTCTTTCAGATAAAACGAATCATGCATGTCCCTCGCAGGGTGCCATTCGGGCGTGTTGAGCGCATCGAAGTTGTGCCAGCTGTCTTCTATTTCGGGACCCTCCACGACTTTGAAACCCATGGAAACGAAGATCGTCTCTATTTCCTCAAGCACTTTGGATATCGGATGGGGATGTCCCACCTTTCTGATCGCACCCGGTAGAGTCACATCCACCCAGAGCTTCTGTAAGCTCTTTTCTTCTTCCTTGGTCTCTAAGAATTTTCTCTTTTCTTCTAACGCTTTTTCTAAACTGTCCCTCAGTTCGTTCAAAATCTGACCCGCTTTTGGTCTTTCTTCTGGAGGCAATTTGCCGATCGAACGCACCTGCTCGGTCACGAGGCCTTTTTTGCCGAGATATGCCACCCTTATCTTTTCAAGCTGAGCCAAATCTTGAGCTTGCTCTATCTCTTTCAAAGCCTTTTCCCTCAGCTCTTCGAACATGCGATCACCTCTTCAAGGAGCTTTTCAGCGTAACCCTTCAGCGCCTCTTTCCAAGGCACGAAATTTCCGTGTGCGAGAAAGCCGAACCTCTCTCCCGGGACTTTTTGAACGGAGATTTTCCTGACCCAGCTCGCTTCTCTGGGTGTGTGAAAGATAGCCTCCGCGTTCAAAAAGTTGCAGACTTTCTCAACGAGGTTCGATCTGACGAGCTCTCCGAAGCGTGGATGGAAAGGTCCAGCCACGATGTTTTTTTGCAGTTCCACAGGCACGTACAGTCCCAATCGGATCAGCCGCACGTTGTGACTTTCAAGTACTGCCACCATATCGCTACAGATCTTCGTGGCTTCGTCCAAACTCAGAGGTGTGTACTTTCCAGATCTGTACAAAAATTCGAGCGGTGAATCTCTCAGAACGAGCGTGGGATGAATCCTACAAGTTTTGGCACCAGAGTGCACCGTTTCTAAAGCGCTCAAAACATCTTTCTGATAGCTGTCGAACGGTAAACCCACCATAAGATGGATTCCGAAATCCATTCCGTGGAGTTCGAGGAATTGGCACGCTTTCATCGCATCGTCGCGCGTGTAGTTGCGTCCACTCTCTCTCAGCACCTCGTCGTCGAAGGATTGAACGCCCAGTTCAACGAAATTCACGCCGTGTTCTTTCAAGAGCTCGATCTTTTTTTCGTCTATCTCGTTGGGCTTTGTGGACAGCCTGATACCAGTGCAGACACCTGAGCGAACGTACTTTTCAGCCCACTGGAGATAGCGGAGTTGTTCTTCTTCATCCAGTGCCGTGAAAGTGCCTCCATAGAAGGCGATCTCGAATTTATCTGTGGTGGAGAGATAACGCTCAAC
>CAYXCE010000147.1:0-4092 GCA_964463395.1 uncultured Pseudothermotoga sp. | reverse complement strand
TTGGATCGTTATGAAGCTTTGGTAAAGATAAACTCCCAGGGTTTATGACCAATTTCGAACCTATTTGATCGAACCTCGGAACATGTGAATGCCCATAAAATAGGACTTGAGCTTTGTGATCTTGGAGAAAGTGTAGTATGTGTTGTTCGCTAATAAAGAATTCCCCGTGCGTTAAAACAAAATTGATGTTGTTGAAGCTCACCAAAGAAACTTTCGGTGCTTCTGGTATTTCAAGAACAAGCAGATCGACATCTGCATCACAGTTACCACGCACCAGAAAAAAGTTCTCGCGTTTCAGTTCTTCTGCCAATTTGTTAGGATCGTAACCTTCTGGAATAGGGTTCCTCGGGCCATGATATAACACATCCCCAAGGTGATGAACTTCATCAACGTTTCCTACCAGTGCTTTCAGTCGTTTCCAACTTGTCAGTGAACCATGGGTGTCGGACACTATTAAGACCCTTCTCAAATCATTCCCTCCTCAACTTCATCCAACCAAGGACAACGCATACAGTAAATGAAACCAACACGTACAAGAGGATCAACTTGATGTCACGGGTAGGGGCGATGGAGAAGAGTTGTTCCTTTCTCAAGATGTAATTCATCAAAAACAGAGGATAGCCACGCGCAAAATCTCGCAGAAAATTTGGCATTGACGAGACAGGTACAACACCACCACTGAAGTAAAAGCTTATCGCTGCAACAACAACACTCAAGAGAGCTGAAAACTGAGTGTTCGGAGAAATCCCTGACAGAATTATTCCGAGACATGCGTGAAACAGAGCGTTGAGTACCATCAAGCTGACCATGGTTGTCCAATCTGAAGGTATTTTCAGGAAAAGAAACACCAAAAAGGACAAGAGGGAAATGATGAAGCCTATTACAGTGTAAGCCAAGATCTTGGATACAGCGTATGTAAAGCCATTCACATTCATCGTGATGTAGAGTTCGATCAATCGCGCTTGCTCATCCAATTGGAAAGTGTTCGAAGCAATAGCGAGCAGAACACATGCAGTTGAGAGAAAAACGCCGATCGGTACAAGTATCGAAAGTAGGCTCAGAGTTTCTTCTTTATCGGGCACGTAAAGCTTTGGAGATGGATAGCCTGGGGAGGTGAAAAGAAATCTGATAACTTGCGGATCAAAAAAAGGACTTCCGTTCAAATCTTCCAGCAATGAGCGGAAAGTTCTATACACTACGGCGGAGACTTGCAAGTCAATTGGACTTGGGACAAAAATCAACTCAGTCTGCTGTCCAGCATAAAGTTTCTTAGAGAATTCTTTCGGTACAATGATAACCGCTTGGAGTTCACCGCTTAGAAGTTTTTGTTGATAATCTGCTGACACGTAACTCAAATTGCCACCTTTGAACATGGACATAACAATACCTATCGTTAAGCGAGACAAGGGATCTGTATCGAGATTGAATATACCTATCCTTGTTTGAAGGAAACCAAAACTCGAGAACAAGATGACAGCCAAGATCATGACAGCAAATGGTATAGAAAAAACGAGTGTCAAAATGTATGGGTTTTTCAGCATTCTTTTCATCTCAGTGAGGGACAAACTAAAGAGCATTTCGCTTTCTCCTCCTCTCAAACACCTCAACGATGAAATGATGGATCGTTAATTCATCGGCTTCACCATTTACGAGAACAAATCTTTCAGGTTCCTCTTTAATCAGATTCAGATAGGCTTCTCTGACCTTCATAAAGAAGTTCTTACCTTCAGCTTCAATTCTATCTAAGGACTTTTTTCGCAATAAGGCCAGTTCAACTGGGACATCTATGTAAAACGTCAAATCTGGTTTCAAACCACCCGTCGCGAAATTGTTTAGCTCTTTCACGATGTCTGAGCCCAAACCTCGCGCGAAGCCTTGATATGCAACGCTCGAGTCAGCGAATCTGTCAGCGACAACGAGTTTACCCTGCGCTAACATGGGCCTTATAATAGTTTCGACTAATTGGGCTCTGCTCGCAAGAAACAGCAGTAGTTCAGCCTTCGCAGTCATTGTTGTGCCCGTCAATAGTATGTTTCTTATCTGCTCCCCAAGTGGTGTACTGCCCGGTTCCCTCACATAGATGAAATCTACATTGTTCTTTTGAAGATAATTTGTGAAAAGCTGGACTTGCGTTCCTTTACCACTACCATCGATACCTTCAAAGCTTACGAACATCACGCCCACCTCAATGAACGATATCGAAGTCTCTGTATCCTTCAATTGGAACTTCTTCGATTCGAACGTCAGTCACAATTGCCATCGTTGGTCCTCTACTCACCTCTGAGAGGAACCGTTCGAGAGTTTGATCGTCTCCCTCAGCATGTATCTCGACAGTGCCATCTTCAGCGTTTCTTACGTAACCTGTTATCTTCAACTTCTTTGCGATCCTATAGGTAAAATACCTGAAGCCGACTCCTTGGACATGGCCAAAGATCTTAACGAATATGGCTTTCAATCTTTCACCCCTCTGTGTCATATTGAGTTTGCAAATCATTTTACAGAATTTCTCCAAGTAGTAGAAGTGAAAGTGTCTCATCGAATGATATAATCCTAAGAAACATCATACCAAAAGGAGGTGTTCTCTTTGAAGTACGAAGAGGCACTCACATTCGATGACGTGCTTTTGATTCCACAATACAGCGAAGTTTTGCCATCCGAGGTAAATGTTAAAACTAGACTTGTAGCCGATATTTGGATCAATATACCCCTTGTCAGTGCCGCAATGGATACTGTTACAGAAGCTGCGCTGGCGAAAGCCTTGGCCCGAGAAGGTGGTGTTGGTGTCATACACAGAAACATGTCCATCGAAGAACAAGCACACCAAGTTAGTTTGGTAAAGAGGGCAGAAAATGGTGTGATATACGATCCCATCACCATAGGACCTGATGAAACTGTGGAACAAGCCTTGAAGCTCATGTCGATGTACAAGATAGGTGGTTTACCTGTGGTCGGTGCGGACATGAAGTTGCTCGGCTTGATTACAAACAGAGATATCAGGTTTGAATCGAACCTTTCAAAACCAGTCAAAGAACTTATGACTCCACGTTCTAAATTGATCGTAGCAAGACCCAGCATCACTTTGGAAGAAGCCAAACAAATTCTTCATAAGCACAGAATTGAGAAACTCCCCTTGGTCGACGACGGCGACAAGTTAGCCGGAATTATAACTATCAAGGACATAATGAGTGTCATTGAACATCCATTTGCGGCACGTGATGATAAGGGAAGATTGATAGTTGGAGCAGCTGTTGGGACCGGAGAAGATGTTCTCAAAAGGGTGCAGGCACTCAGAGATGCGCAAGTTGATTTCATAGTTGTTGATACTGCTCACGGTCATTCCAAAAAGGTCATTGAAACTGTGAAGAAGTTAAAACAGAGCTTTCCAAAATTGTTGGTCATAGCAGGAAATGTTGCTACTGCTGAGGGTGTGAAAGCTTTGGCTGAAGCTGGCGCTGATGGCGTGAAAGTAGGAGTTGGTCCAGGTTCAATATGCACCACTCGTGTCGTTGCAGGTGTAGGGGTTCCTCAGTTTACGGCTATCATTGAATGCTCGAAAGTGGCTAGAGAATATGGTATTACACTCATAGCTGATGGAGGTATCAGATACTCAGGAGACATCGTCAAAGCACTCGCTGCAGGTGCAGATTCCGTGATGATAGGTAGTATCTTTGCTGGGACAGAAGAAGCACCTGGTGAGACGATCCTCTATCAAGGTCGGAAGTACAAGGCCTATCGCGGTATGGGCAGTGAATCAGCCATGAAAAAAGGGAGTGCTGACAGATATTTTCAGAGTGAAAATGCTAAGCTCGTTCCGGAAGGCGTTGAAGGTATGGTCCCTTACAAGGGAACGGTTAAAGATGTCGTTCATCAGCTTGTTGGAGGTCTTAAAGCTGGTATGGGGTATGTGGGTGCGAAAGATTTGCTTGAACTCAGGCAGAAAGCAAAATTCATAAAGGTGACTTTGGCTGGGTTGAGAGAGAGTCACCCACATGACATAATAATTACTCGAGAAGCTTCGAACTACTGGACATCTTCTCGACAGGAGTGAAAAAATTATTCTCTTCTTATCAACTGTGATAGATCACCAACAAG
>CAYXCE010000146.1:866-4107 GCA_964463395.1 uncultured Pseudothermotoga sp. | reverse complement strand
GATAAAAGTCGAAAGCGGTTTTCGGGAAGATGCAGTGTCTCCTGCAGGTGCAGTTGGACTCATGCAGATAATGCCACAAACTGCGGATTGGCTGAAGAGCAGGTTTAAATTGGATGGGGACATTCGGCGTGTGGAAGACAACATAGTGTTTGGTTTGTTCTACTTGAAGTATTTGATGAACTTGTACGAGGGTGATTTGGAAAAGGCACTCAAAGCTTACTATGTCGGTCCGGCACGTGTGGACGAATTTGAGCGAGAGGCAACGGATTACGTGAAAAGGGTAATTCGATACTATAAAGTGTACAGAGCGCTTTATTTTTGGTTGGGGTGGAAGAATGAAAGTAGTCACCAGTGACGAGATGAGGATGTTAGAACGCTTGGCGGAGGAATCGTTGAAAATACCTGCTTCTTTTCTCATGGAGAGGGCCGGATTAGCCGTTGTTTTGGCGCTCGAACAAGAATTTGGCGATCTTTCGAACAAATCTTTTCTTGTTCTGTGCGGTACGGGAAACAACGGTGGAGATGGTTTGGTGGTGGCGAGAAACTTGCTCGATCATACGGACATGGTGAGCTGCATCGTCATTGGTCAAGAAGAGAGAATGACAGATTTGACGCGTGAAAACCTTGAAAGGCTCAGGTTGATAGGGGCTGATATCAGAAAGTTCGGTACGGATATAGATCTTAATGGTTTGACTGATTTGATTAAAACGAGCGATGTGGTCGTGGATGCTCTGTTGGGTACTGGGACACGTGGAGAAGTGAAAAGCCCGCTGAAGGACATCATCAAATTGGTGAACCTTTATGGTAACTATGTCGTTTCAGTGGATCTACCTTCAGGGTTGGAGTGTGACAGCGGTATGGTGCTCGGCATAGCGGTGAGAGCGACTCTCACGGTCACCTTTGCTTTTCCTAAGCCGTGTCATGTGCTTTACCCCGGCAGGGAACTATCAGGAAAACTGAAGGTGGCAAACATAGGTATACCGAGGTCTTTGGCTGATTCAATGAATCTTGGAAGGAATATCATGACTAAGAGCTTGGCAAAAGAATTGTTACCAGATAGAAAAAGAGATTCGCACAAGAAAACTTTCGGTACCTTGCTCGTGATAGCAGGTTCTCACCGGTACCTGGGAGCACCCATTTTAACGTGCCTCGGGGCACTGAGGAGTGGTTGTGGCTATGTGAGATTGCTCAGTTGCGAAGAGGTTGGACATCTGGCTGTGGGAAAAGAACCGGGTTTAGTTTTTTCTTCTATCAACGGTGAAAAACTGTCTCTGGAAGATGTTGAATTGGCGTTAAAACTCGCGGAGGAAGCAGATGCCATCGTCCTTGGACCAGGATTAACGTGTGAGAAGGACGTTTGTGACTTCGTTCATGACTTTCTCAAATCCGTTGAAAAGCCGCTTTTGATCGATGCGGATGGTTTGAACTGCATTTCGAACGATCCGAGCATTTTGAAATCGATACGCACACCGGTGATCTTGACGCCACACCCTGGTGAATTCTCCCGTTTGACTAAATATCCCATCGACCAAGTCAGATACAACTATCGGTTGGTTGAGCAGTTTGCTTCGCAATATGGTGTCGTTGTAGTGTTGAAGGGAGCGACTACCATTGTGAGCGACGGTAAGACTACATATTACAATTTAACTGGAAACACCTCGCTTGCCAAAGCTGGTAGCGGCGATGTTCTTTCAGGTGTGATCGGTGGTTTTCTTGCCCAGGGTCTGACACCTCTGAATGCTTGTTTGTTGGGAGTATATGTCCATGGTATCGCAAGTGAGAAATACAGTGCAAAGGAAGGAACGATGTTGGTCAGTGAGTTGGTGGATTTAATACCGTATGCTATCGAGGAGGTGACCAGATGAGCGATTCGGTCGAAAGATTGATCAGGGAGTTGATAAGGGAGAATCAATTGTCCAAGGCGCGTGGTATTTTGAGCATCTTTCAGGACGACTATCCTCATCTCGTGCTCGAGCTCGAAGCGGCGTCTGGCAACTGGATGGCCGTATTGAAGTTGTACGAACGCTTGAGTGAGGAGAAGAAAGAGGAATACAAAACTCTGTTTAAAACCGCTCAAGATCGAGTAAAAGAGAACTACAAAGAAGACATCAAAGATTCTTTTGAGGAGATGGAAAGGGCGAACCTTGAAGGTGCGATGGCCATACTCGAATCTGTTTCCAAGGCTTATCCAGAGTTGGTCGAGGCGATCGCGCTGAAGCTGGAACTTGCCCGAAGAAAGGGAGATAAAGCGCGGGAAAAGATCTTTGAAGATTTGTTGAAGAAGCTCGACGCTTCTCATCCGACTCTGTCGAGAAAATTAGAGGGTGTTCGAAGATATTCACTCGACATGATCGTATTGATTTTGGTTTCAGTGACGCTCTTTTTCAGTATCATAGGTGTGTTCTTCTCGGGACCGAGAAAAGATGTGTTTTCAAAGATCGTTGAAGAAAAGCTGGCACCGATTTCTCAGCAAATGAAAGGTTTGAATGAAATGTCAGGGCAATTGTCGGTACGCGTTGGGAATGTTGAATCAAAAATTCAGGAGATGACTCAAACTGATGCAAAACTCATTCAAGATTTATCAGGATTGAAAAGTCAGATCAACGATGTTCTCGCCGAAATCGAATCCAACAAGCAAGCGGCTCTCAGCGCAATAAGTGAGATCAAGCAAATGCTCGCCGTTGCCCCTTCTAACAGAAGAACTTACGTACCCCAGTCGGAGTTCGATACTGATACCGCTCGCTCCGTCTGGCTGTTTGGCTATAGCCTCTACAAGAGGGGTTATTACTCGGATGCGGCCGAACTGCTCAAAGGTTTGTTGGATCATTTGAAGGACGATCTTTATTTCAAAGACGATGTGCATTACTACATGGCTCTGAGCTACTACTATGCTGGCAACAACAAAGAGGCGAAGGAAGCGTTTGAGAGCTTTTTGAAGACCTATCCGACGAGTCAGTACGCCATCTATGCAAAATCGTTCTTGAACCGAATAGAACAATGAACTTGTCCTTCCTTTCTTACTGTGTAGATGCTAAAAGATTGTCTCTCCCGATAGAATGGAAAGAATTGTTCGGGAGAGAAGCAGAGTTGGTAGTGGAGATCGGGTTCGGTAATGGAGAATTTCTCGTGGGACTCGCCAAAAAGGAGCCTTCGAAAAACTACGTCGGTTTCGAAACGTCACTCACCAGCATCGTTAAGATTCAGAAAAAGATCCATTTGGAAGGTCTCACGAACGTTCGGG
>CAYXCE010000146.1:0-856 GCA_964463395.1 uncultured Pseudothermotoga sp. | reverse complement strand
AGAGTTCTTTCGAGACGAATCGGTCGAGACGATTTATGTTAATTTTCCCTGCCCTTGGCCGAAGAAGTCACACTCAGATAGAAGATTCACAAAAAGCGATTTCGTTCAAACGATGACGGCGGTCCTCAAAAAGGGTGGTTCCTTCCAATTGACGAGCGATGTCGATTGGTACATAAAGGACATGGCTCGTCTGATTCAAGAAAGTGGATGTTTCGATGAGATCTCAATTTTGAAGAACGAAGACTTGGTGCTTGGGACGCGTTACGAGAGAAAATGGTTGTCACAGGGAAAAACGAGTTACACCATCAGAGCTATCAAAGCGAGGCACACGACGGTTGAAAGGTGGACCTGGGGAGAGGTGGAAATGCCTCACGTACACGTTAAAAGTGTGAACACAGAGAGATTGCTTCAATTGAAAGGACAGGTATTTCAACATGAGCGTGGCGTTTTCGTGGTGAAAGATATTTACACGTCATCGAATGAATATCTGCTCAGAATCGTGTCGAATGAATCTAACTTTCAGCAGAGATATTTTCTCAGCGTTGAAAAAGAGAACGATGGCTGGTTGGTCAAACTGGATCCCGACGCTCTCGCTTACAGAACTTTTGTGGTCAAGTTCTCTGTAAAAAAGATAGCCGAGGTGATAAGTTCTTGAGATTCTCGGTTCTCGGTGCTGGTAGCTGGGGAACAGCATTCGCAAAACTACTCATAGAGAATGGTCACGAGGTACTCATCTGGGCCAGGAGGACCGAAGTTGCTGAAGGGATCAACAAAGAGCACAGAAGTGAGTATCTTGAGGGTGTTGAGTTACCAAGCACTCTCAGAGCTACAACGAACCTTGATGGATTGCGACAGT
>CAYXCE010000145.1:0-4117 GCA_964463395.1 uncultured Pseudothermotoga sp. | reverse complement strand
GTACACATCGACGAAGGTGCCACCAACGACGACAATCTTTGTCTTCTTCACAGAATATATAATAAATCGGAAGGTGAGAACATGAAAGTGAAGTTTTCCAACATAGCCGATGCCATGGTGGGTCTGAAGGAGATAGAAGTTGAACCGGCGAGCGTGGAAGAAATTTTCCAGCAGATATCGAGAGTTTCGGGTAAAAAGGTGAAGCTCGAGCTGCACGATGATAGCACTTATTTGATCGTTGAAGAGAACGGCACTGTGAGAAAGAGCTGGGTCATAGCCCTGCTGAACGGTGTCAACGTCGTCGATCTTTCCCCAACGAGGGTTTGGGACGGCGAACTGGTGATATTCGTTCCCGTCAGCGGTGGTTGAAATGTTCGAAAGACATGCCCAGTTGTTGGGAGATCGTTTGGAAAAAATCTTTCAAGCCAAGGTGCTCGTTGCAGGCGTTGGAGGATTGGGCTGTACGGTGGCTTCTCTTCTTGTTCGGATGGGTGTCGGTCAACTCTATCTTCTTGACAGGGGTGTTGTGGACGAGCCGGATCTGAACAGACAGATACTCTACGATAGGTTCGATTTGGGGAGAAAGAAAGTCGATGTGGCGAAAGAAAAGCTTTCCCGAATAAATCCACAAATTCAGATTCTCACTTTCGATCTCAATCTCGACCTTGAGTTCTGTCTTCCAAGCGTGGACGTAGTTGTAGATTGTTTGGACAATTTCGAGTCGAAGTTCGCTTTGGATCGGCTGTGTGAGATGAAAAAAATACCTTTAGTCCATGCAGGTGTCCAAGATTTCTGTGCTCAAGTGAGTACGATCTTACCGGATTCAACGAGATTGCGAAAGTTGTTCCCAATGGCTCCGAAAGATGAAACGATCAAGCAAGCCTATCCACCGTTGGTCAGTTTGGTAGCTTCTTTACAAGCGCACGAGGTGACGAGGCTGTTGTGTGGTGAACCTGCCCTCGCTGGAAAGATTTTTCTCATCGATCTTTCATCGATGAGATTCGAAGTCATAAGAATAGAGGGTGTGAAGAGATGAAGAGGGTGCTGGTGACAATTTATTTTCTCATCATGGCGGTCCTGTACGTCGTCGTGATGGGTGCGATCGCACTCGTGATAGGCTGGATACTGAAACTTTTTGTGGGTGAAAAGAAAGCCAGAAGCTTTGTTCTCAATCAGGTAAAGCTGTTCGGTAAAAACACGTTCAGGCTCATGTTTTGCAAGGTGGTCGTACATGGTTTGGGAAATTACGATCCCAAAGCGAATTATCTTGTGACACCGAACCATCAGAGTTTGATGGACATACCGCTCGTGTTGGGTTACATCGATCCCATGCCGATGGTCGCCAAGAAGGAACTGGCTTGGGTACCGGGTGTGAGTTGGTACGTTCGCTATCTGAAGGGTGTCTTCCTCGACAGGAAGAACCCAGCCGAAGGGGCACAAGTCATAAAGAAGATGATGAAGCTTCTGAGTCAAGGTGAATCGTTCCTCGTTTTTCCCGAAGGCACCCGAACCGACGATGGTTCAGTACGTGAATTCAAAACGGCGCCGTTCAAAATTGCCAAGAAACTCGGAGTGAGAATACTTCCGATCTCCATTTGGGGTACAATGTACTTAGTACCAAAGAAGAGTTTGTTCCTCAATCCTGGGACAGTTTTCATGAAGATTCATCCACCGATCGATCCCGCCCAGTTTGGGAACGAAGAAGAGTTGGCGAGAGCCGTTGAGAACGTTGTTAGGGCAGGTGTCGAGGAGCTCAGGAGTTACTACAGGGGGTGATTTCATGAGAAAGGCTTGGGTTAAAGCGCTCGTCCTGGATAAAGTACACAATTCTCCAGTCGTGATTCTGGGCATCGAGGGCACGAGCAAAGTTCTTCCCATATGGATCGGTGCTTGCGAAGCCAACGCTCTGGCCATGAGTTTGGAAGGTTTCGAATTTCCCAGACCTTTGACGCACGATCTGATACTCAACATACTCGACGCACTCGATGCGAGGCTAGAAAGGGCAGTCATACACAGCGTCAAGGACAACGTCTATTATGCAACGTTGGTGATCAGAGATCTCGCAGCCATCGAGGGTGAAGATGAAGAGTCTGAAGAACACGCGTTCATAGAGATGGATGCACGCCCTTCAGATTCCATAGTGCTCGCGGTGAAAAAAGGTATACCCATCTACGTGAGCAATGAGATCGTTGATGAACACGCCATAGATCTGGAAATGTCGGAAGAGACGAGCGACGAGGAGTTCAAGAAATTCGTTGAAAATCTCGATATCGATACTTTCAAAAAAATGCTCAGGGACGAACCGAAAGAGGAAGATGAAGAAGACAGAGACTGAGTTCTTGAGTAAATTCGAAGAGCTTCTGGACCGAGAAATGAATGGAACGAAGTGCAGGGTGGAGGAGGCCATGGCCTACAGTGCTTTGACGCGTGGCAAGAGGCTTCGTCCCCTTCTGATCTGGTCGATCTGCGCAGATATGAATGTTCCAATGGAACTGGTTTGGCACCCTGCTTTGGCTGTGGAGCTGTTCCACACCGGCTCTTTAGTTCACGACGATCTACCACAGATCGACGATTCCCCACTGAGGAGGGGAAAACCATCGTGTCACGTCGTTTTCGGTAACGACACGGCGATCCTTGCCGGGGACGGTCTCATGCTCAAGTCGTTCCAGATTTTGAGCGAGTCTCCCGCAAATTCTGTGGTGAAGGAACATCTCTTTCGATATTTTTCTCGGGCGGCTTATCAAGTGCTCGTCGGTGAAGCGCTCGATGTCCAATACACCGGTGGAGATCCGAGCCTCAAAGAAGTGTTGAACATGTATGCCAAGAAAACGGGTGCACTGTTTTCTTTCTGTTTCGCGTGTGGTCCGATATTGTCCCAAAAGTTCGAAATCGCTGAACGATTCTTCAAACTCGGAGAAGTGTTTGGAATCTGGTTTCAGATTCAAGATGATATAAAAGACGCCTGCGGTGATGAGAACAAGATCGGCAAACCCGTAGGCAGGGATGTGGCCCTCGGAAAACCCACCGCTGTCAAAATCCTCGGTCTTGAAAAGTGCGGGATTTTCGCCGATAAATTATTGAGATCCATCGTGCACCGTTTGGAGAAGTTCGAATTGATCCTCACGTGTCGTTTGCTCAAAGACTTGACGAAAAGGTGAAAAGATGAAATTCACCGAACTTTTCTTATCGATATTCAAAAGAAGGTTGCTGTTCATATTGATCTCAACAGTGTTGTGCTTGGTTGCACTTTTTGTGTTCTTGAAGTTCTATTCAAACAGAAGGGTGGTGGTGGGTAAGAAGTTCGAAGAAGCCGCGATCCCCATTTCTGTAACGATACCAGACGGTGCTTACAGCGTGAGAAGAACCTTCTTGGTAAAACGCATACCCCGCGACAGCTTACCACCCTCGATCGCCAACGTGTTCGTCGGCGATCTGCTCGAAGTGACTCCTTCCGACGGTGTCGATGAGTTCGCAATGAGACCCATCACGATAACTTACAGATTGCCGAGAGATCTCTACCTCGGTGACGATTATGCGAACGTGAGGATAGCTTACATTCCAGACATCACTCAGCCTCTGTACAGAGTCTTTGGCGGGGCGGCGATGGGTTTGGATGAGAGAGGGCCGTACGTTGAAGTACAGGCTTTTCATACGTCTGTTTTTGGCTTGATAGCGGACGTTCCTGAAAAACAAAAGCTCGGACTGAGACTCCTGGTCGAGAGAACCAAGAGTATCGAACCGGTTCTCCTGCTCGTTCCGGACATCGACAGAGGTTTTCTCGGTTTCGTGAACTCGAATCGTCAAGGTGCCAATTTTTGGATGGAACTTTTTCCAAACAGGACGATCATGTATTACGAGTATCCCGTGGTCAGCACGCGGTCCAAATCTTATATGGACTCGTTCCGAAGTTTTGCCCAAAAAAACATGCCGAGTTTTCTCCTGTTCGAAGCCGAAAAATTGGCTGTGGAACTCACGAGACTGAAAAATTTCGAATTCGACATCGTTGCACACGGCATTGGGGCCATCATTGCGAGGCTCGCTGTCGAATTGCACCCAGAGATCAAGAACGTTCGAAGTTTGGTACTGGTGAGTCCTCCCAACAAGGGGACCAACGTTG
>CAYXCE010000144.1:0-4173 GCA_964463395.1 uncultured Pseudothermotoga sp. | reverse complement strand
ACATTGGATGGTACTGCAATAAGGCGCAGAAGAGAATGTCTTGAGTGTGGCGCTCGTTTCACAACGTACGAGCGCTATGAATTGTTACCCATAATCGTTGTCAAAAAAGATGGTCGGAGGGAAACCTTCGATAGGAACAAGGTGCTGAATGGGGTCCTAAAAGCGTGTGAAAAAAGACCTGTACCGTATGAAACTCTTGAAAAACTGGTTGAAGAAGTGGAACTCACGATACAAAAGATGGGATACACTGAGGTTCCATCCAAAGTCATAGGAGAATTGGTTATGGAAAAGCTCAAAAATATAGATCAAGTCGCTTACGTGAGGTTCGCTTCCGTTTACAAAGACTTCAGGGAAATAGATCAATTCATGGAAATAGTGAGAGAGTTGAAAAAAAACGGGGAGGGAAGATCATGAAGAAAAATGTTATCAAACTGACGAGAGAAGGGTACGATGCTCTCAAGCGGGAATTGGACAGTTTGAAACAAAAGCTCATGTATGAAATATCTCAACGCATAAAGGAAGCAAGAGAGCTGGGTGATCTAGCAGAGAACACCGAATATGATGAAGCGAAGAACGAGCAGGGAAGAATCGGTAGTAGGATTGCTGAGCTAGAACAGATCCTTAACAACGCTGAAATCATCGAAGCAACAGGATCAGACACTGTCTCTATTGGTTCCTGGGTTGTGATAAGAAACCTCAACACAGGCGAGGAAAGAACGATCAGACTGGTAAATCCACAAGAATCAGACATATTCTCAAACAAAGTGAGCGTTGATTCACCTGTAGGAAGAGTATTGATTGGCAAAAAAATAGGTGAAATCGTTCGCCTTAAAACACCTTCAGGACAAGTGAGGTATGAAATAGTGAGCATAACAACGGAATGAGGTGATCTTGTGAGCCGAGAAATCCGCAATCAAAAGTTGCAAAAAGTGGGCGAACTTCGTAGGATTGGTGTTGATCCTTACCCTTATAGATTCGAGAAAATGTGTTCAAGTGCTCAGATACATGAAAAATTTGGTCATCTAAAGCCTTCGGAAGTTTTAGAGAACGAGAAAATCTCCACAGCGGGGCGTGTGATGGCTATAAGGTTGCATGGAAAGTCCTGTTTTTTCACTCTGAAAGATTTCGACGGAAAAATTCAAGCTTACATAAAACAAGATCTGGTTGGCGAGAAAGCATATGAGTTTTTCAAGAAATATGTAGATACAGGTGACATAATCGGAATCAAAGGCTTTCCATTCAGAAGTAAAACGGGTGAATTAACGATTTTTGCAGAGCAATTTCAACTTTTGTGCAAAGCTCTAAGACCTTTACCTGAGAAATGGCATGGACTTAAAGACAAGGAAACAGCGTATAGGCAAAGATACGTTGACATGATCGCAAATGAGGAAACTATGGAGCGCTTTAAGATCCGATACAAAGCCATAGCGTTCATACGTCAGTTCCTCACAGAAAGAGGCTTTGTTGAGGTTGAGACACCCATACTGAATTTCATACCTGGAGGTGGAGCAGCAAAGCCTTTCGTTACAAGACTCGAAGCGCTTGATTGCGATGTGTACCTGAGGATCGCGCCAGAGCTGCATCTGAAACGTTACATTGTTGGCGGATTCGAGAAAGTCTTCGAGATAGGCAAGAACTTCAGAAATGAAGGGATTTCTTACAAACATAGCCCAGAGTTCACGTCGATAGAAGTTTATCAAGCCTACGCTGATTACAACGACATGATGGAACTCACAGAACAGATGATTTCACAATTAGTCTTACACCTTTTTGGGACTTACAAACTCACCTATCAGGGAATCGAAATCGATTTCACCCCTCCCTGGAGACGAATCAGAATGCACGAATTCATAAAAGAAAAACTGGGTGTTGATGTGCTAGAAGATAGCGAAGAAAGACTTTTTCAATATCTCAAAGATCGAGGCTTTGAACCTGAACTCAAAACAAGAGGCAAGATGATCGAGAAACTTTGGGATCTAGTCGAAGATCAAGTTGTGCAACCCACCTTCTTGATGGATCATCCAGTGGAAATATCACCACTTGCGAAAAGACATAGGAACGATCCTCGTCTCACTGAACGTTTTGAACCTATCATTTGTGGGATGGAACTTGGCAACGCTTTCAGCGAATTGAATGATCCTCAAGAACAACTGGAACGCTTCTTGGCCCAGGCGAAACTTTTAGAGGCTGGCGATAAAGAGGCTCACCGTATGGACCTAGATTTCATAAGAGCGTTAGAATACGGAATGCCTCCAACAGGCGGATTGGGTATCGGTATCGATAGGCTGATCATGCTTTTGACTGATTCACCATCTATAAGGGATGTCATTCCGTTCCCACTTGTCAGTCAGCATATGAACGAAGCTTTCGATGAAGATGAAAGGAGTGCTGAATCATGAGAGGATGGTTTAAGAAATGGCAAAATGTCATCGTCTGGACTCTAGCAATTGCTTTCGTTGCAGGTATTGCTTGGTGGTCAGTAGCGGGTTACATCTCTGGACGGTCCAAAGTTTCTACAAATGAAGTGGAGGCTGTAGGTTACGTAGCCGTCGGTGGACAGACGTTCAAGGATCCATTAGCACGCGTGCTGGCTTATGAACTGGAAATGGAATATTCGAACTTTCTCTCAGGTTATTCGTTATCAGCATTGGACCCGTTGTTTCAGGAACCGGAACAGAAAGCCTATTTGCTCAAGGAACTTTTGAAAGAACGAGCCATGCTTTTATATGCAAAAGAAAATAAACTCTTCCCAACCAAGAAGGAAATCGAAGATAAACTCAAGCAATATAAGGCCGAAATAAATAAAAGCCAAGAATTCGTACAGTACATAAAGCAGCGTTACGGAAGCGTTGATAATTACCTGGATAAGGTGTTTAAGCCTTCTATTGAGAAAACTCTGACTTTAGAGAAATTGAAGAACAAGGTGGCAACCGTGAGCGAGGAAGAAATGAAAAAGTACTTCGAAGAGCATATTGAGGATATCAAGGCTAAGTACGATACTGTAAATGCGAACCTGGCTTGGTTCGAAAACGAAGATGAAGCGAAAAAATTCATTTCTCTTTTATCAAATATGAGTTTCGATCAAGCTGCAAGTAGCATGAACGTTGAAACCACTAAATTAACTGATTTGCGCAGGGGGTTGCTGGACAAAGAAACCGATGAAAAGATATTTTCTGCAACTCCTGGGAGCGTCGTAGGGCCATTCAAGTTGTCCGATACTTGGTTCGTGGTTGAAGTGAAAGAGGCTACCATTGTGAAAGATTTTGCCAGCTTCGTTCTGAGCGACTTTTATGAAACAGAACGATCCGCGCTTCTCAATCAAGCTCTAGAAAAATGGTACGAAAGTTATGTTGAAGACAAGAAAGTGGAACTTCGTATAACAGACGAGGTTCTGTCCACATGGAATAGAATCAATCAAGCTGACACCCAATCCGCTCTACTCGAGCTTGAGGAGGAACTTTCAAAAAAGATATTTTCCGAAAAAGGTGAAATATTCCCAGATGCACCAGACACGCTCAAGAGCGCATACATAGTCCTTGTAGAAAAAATACAAGATTTCGATAGTAATATTGATGAAACTCTCAAAAAAAATAGAGAGATTTTGATACGATATCTATACGAGCAGTATCCATCTTCTTTGCAAGTAGCTCGAAGAATGTATGAATTAGACAGGAACAATGCCGAAGTTAAATACAATTATTTCACATTGCTCTACTCCTCTATCAAACCTTACATTGCCATCATTGGCCCTCAAGTTCTATTGCAGAATATACTCGAGATAGAAGCAGGCTTAGCTTCGATCGTACTGGACACATCAGTGGCCACGGACCTACGTACAAGTGCATGCTATAACCTTTACGACCTATCAAAAGAATTAAAGGATGCCACCTCCGCCAAGTTTTATCTCGATCAATTGAGTAAGCTGAACCCCAGCTACATAGATTTCGAAACAGCTATGAAAGAACTTGAGGAACTGCAAAAATCTTCAGAGCAAAAGAAATAAGTGGGCCATATGGGCCCACTTTTTGGCTGGGGCGGGAGGATTCGAACCTCCGAATGTCGGATCCAAAGTCCGATGCCTTACCAGCTTGGCGACGCCCCAGTTTTACCATGATATAATTTTATCACCGACTGCGAAAACGTTCAAGTGGGGTGGAAAGGATTGAAAGAAAT
>CAYXCE010000143.1:0-4180 GCA_964463395.1 uncultured Pseudothermotoga sp. | reverse complement strand
GTAAGAATGATTGTTCCCATTCGCAATGTGAGTTGAACGAGTATCGGTGAAAGACACATGGGAAGTATATGAAGCAGCAAAATCCTCAGATCACTCGCACCTACCGCTTTAGCTGCCTCAACGAAAGGTTGAGATTTCATTCTCATTGCTTCAGCACGCGCAAGCCTCGCTATGACAGTCCATTCGACCAGAGAAATCGCTATTATTGCGTTCGTTAAACCTCGACCTAACACCGCCGAGAGTGCCATGGCGAGAATCAATCTTGGAAAAGCAAGAAAAATATCTGTGATTCGCATCAACACTTCGTCGAGCCATCCACCAAAATAACCCGCCGTGATGCCTATTGCCGTACCTATTGTCCCACTTATCACTGTGACTAAGAAGATTATCCACACCTCGATTCTTGCACCGTAAAGTATCCTACTCAAAATATCCCTTCCAAATTGATCCGTGCCGAAAAAATGCTTGGTGCTGGGCGGTTTCAATCTATTCGCGAGATCAACCTTGATGGGATCGTAAGGTGCTAGCAAAGGTGCCAAAAGTGCCATCAGTAGAAAACCAACGACTATGAAGGTTCCAACCATTGCAAGTCTGGTTCTCCTCCAAAGATAGAAAGTGTGCTTCCAATCCTCGATTATTGGTTTCCAACGGGACACGACTGTCTTTTCTAACTGCGTGTTTTCCAAACACGATCACCTCTCAGATCCTCATCCTTGGATCGAGTGCCGCATAGATGATGTCCACAACAAGGTTCACAAGAGAATAAATAACTGCCACGAACAACGTCCCACCCATTATCGCAGGATAGTCAAGTACAAGTAATGCGTTGACTATATATCTGCCGAGACCAGGCCAACTGAAAATTGTTTCTGTCAGAACAGCTCCTTCGAGTAACCCACCGAATGTTAAACCTACTATGGTTACAACTGGTATCAGTGCATTCCGTAAAGCGTGTCTGTATATCACAAAACGTCTACCTATACCTTTCGCTTTTGCAGTCCTGATGAAATCTTGTCGTAAGACATCGAGCATGCTCGCCCTAGTGATCCTTGCGATCGATGCCGTGGCAGAGTAACCCAGAACAATAGTAGGCAAAACGAGGTGTGCTAGAGCATCCTTGAAAGCCTCGATATTCCTTGAAAGCAGTGAGTCAAGTAAAAGCAAGCCTGTGTATCTGACTGGTTGAGAGATGAACAAACTCAGTCTACCTCCACCTGGTAACCAGCCGAGCCGATAGTAGAAAAGCAATAATAGTAAAAGACCCGTCCAAAACACGGGCATGGAAACACCAAGTATAGAGAAGATTCTCGAGAAATGATCTATGAACTTATTCCTATAGACAGCTGAAAAAATTCCAAGCGTGATACCCAATATAACAGAGAGCAGTGTGGCAGATATCGCCAATTCTAATGTCGCGGGAAAAAATTCTGCTATATCTTTGACTACAGGCCTATTAGTTTTTAAAGATCTACCGAGATCACCTTTCAAAAGTCCAGACATATAATCAAAAAATTGATTGATGAGTGGTTTGTCTAGGCCAAGTCTCCTCCTCAAATCTTCGACCAAATCGATTGGTGCGTTTCCACCAAGGATTGCGCCAACAGGATCTGCTGGTATCACCTTTGAAATGATAAAGACTAGGACAGAAACACCAAAAAGAACAAGTAGCATCAAAAAAAGCCGTTTTATTATGAAAGACGCAAGCTTCATGTATTTATACAGACCTCCTCACGCAGAAGTTCGGGGAAAACGGCCGGCGTGAGCCGGCCGCATCGATCATTTCTTCTTGATCTTTGTGAAATCGAACACGAGTGTATAACCTTCACAAGCTTTTTCAAAGTCCAAAACGTCATTGCTGACAGCCCAGAATATCACAGGCTGATAAAGCATTACGAATGGGCTTTTGTAAATCCAATATTCTTGAAGCTCTTTGTAAAGTTGAGCGCGTTTCGCTGGGTCTTGTTCTACACCTGCTTTCTCTGCAAGATCGGCAGCGTGATCATCGTACCACATATTGCGCCATGCTAACTGCTTAACTCTGTAATTCGCAAACGGTTTTGCCAAAGCGTCTGGATCTGGATAATCGATACCCCAACCAGCTATGATCATTTGATGACCTTGTTGGCGATACTTTGCATACATCTCGCCTGATGGCATCAAAGTTATGTTGGCTTTGATACCGATTTCTGCCAGATTGGCTTGGACAACGACTGCTTCGTTTCTTCTTATTTCCGTGGTGCTCGTGATCAACTCGACTTCAAATCCGTTTGGATAGCCAGCTTCTGCAAGCAGTTGTTTTGCTTTCTGCACGTCACGCTTGAATGGATTGAGCTCGATGTAACCAAAATAACCTATAGGCATGAAGTTTTGGTTCAGCACAGCAAATCCTCTCATGACGGAGTTGATGATGGCGTCGTAATCGATAGCATACTTGATTGCCAAACGCACTCTTTCATCTTTGAACGGTCCCCACCCAACATTCATAGCTATGTACTCATTAGCCTGTCCAGGTGTCGTAACGAGCCTTATATTCGCAGGTTTGGATTCCCTAAGCTGGGCTGCCTGTTCCGTGGTGATGTTCCAAGCTATGTCTACATCACCTCTTTGAACAAGCAAAAATTGGGTGGTTTCCTCAGGCACATCACGTATAATGATTTTCTTGAGTGGTGGTTGACCTGCCCAATAGTTCGGATTAGCTTCAAGTGTAACGATCTCTCTTCTCCTCCATTCGGTTATGACGTATGGACCTGCACCAGCTGCTATCGATTTGTCAGTTAAGTAAGCTTGACCAAGATCTCCGTTCACCTCGTTTGCCAGAACGACTTTCTTGTTCACCACACCTCCCCAAGGTGGTGCGATGATCGAAAGTACGATGTTTGGAGCCAAGGGCTTCGTCTTCAGAACGACCGTTTGATCGTTTTCAGCATAAATTGTTTGCTCCATGTTTTCAGCCGTCAAACCAAGTTCCTCAAACAACCAGGCCGGAGACTTTCTTATCTTGAGAACTCTTCTGAAAGAGAACACAACATCTTCCGCTGTGAGTGGATCACCGTTAGAAAATTTCAGACCCTTCCTCAGATAAAACTTCCACACAGTGCCGTCAGGTGAAACTTCCCAACGTTCCGCAAGATCAGGGACCGGTGTTATAACGCCGTTGATGGGCTCAAGCTTAGTCAAACCAGAATACGCAGCAGTCACAACCGCCGCAGCAAACGTTTCATAGCATACGGCAGGATCGAGTGTGATGAATATTTCCGTGTTCGCAGCGATGACGAGAGTATCCTTCGGTGTCTTGGCGAAGGCCACGATGAACATGAACGCCACGAGTGTGTAAATCAACAACTTTCTCACACGTTATCCCCCCTTCGCTTTGGTTTGATAACATTTTACCATATTCAACACTCTCCTTCAATAGGTTTCCAAATTGATTGAAAAAAATCACGAATGAGGTAACCTCGAGAAAAGATTTTGCCAACAAAACTGGAAAAAAGTACAAGACATGAGAAACAAAAAGCCCCTTGAGAGGACTTGTATTCGAATATAGATATTTCGACACCAAATTGCCTGATTTAATTTAGAAAATTTGCAGATGCTGTGAGTGCGAACCTTGTATTTTCGCAATTTCACAGGTTCATCTCTTCTTCAAGTTTCAGCGATTATAATCCTTGTGGGAGGGCGTGGCTTGAGAAATATCAAAATCACTCACATGATTCTAATTGCAAACGTGTCCATCGCTGTTTTGATGTTAATGTCAAGAACAACTTCGATGTTTCGCAACGAAGCTTATCTCCTTCTGAAATTCGGTGCTCAATTTGGCCCTCTTGTGGAAAAAGGTGAATGGTACAGGGTAATCACAGCAATCTTTGTCCATGGAGGGATTCTGCACCTTCTGTTCAACTCGTATGCATTGTTCTACTTTGGAACTATAGTTGAGTCCATATATGGGGCAGAAAAGTTTGTAGTTTCGTATCTTCTCTCAGGCCTCGTTGGAAACATTGCGACTCAGCTATTCTATTACAGATCCGTTTCGGTAGGAGCCAGCGGTGCGATATTTGGTCTTGTTGGTATGCTTTTCATCTTGGGCTTCAAACGCGATGCACCTTTTTATGTTAGATCCTTTACAGGTTATGCTTTGCTACCTATGATCATTTACAATGTCGCGTTTGGATTTCTCCCAGGA
>CAYXCE010000142.1:0-4240 GCA_964463395.1 uncultured Pseudothermotoga sp. | reverse complement strand
ACTTTCACTATTGTTTATACAGGTGAGGTCGATTTAAATAGGCTAAAAAGTATTTTAAATGAAGTCAAAGAAGTTGATAATAAACCGACACTCGAAGCCACGATAGTCAAGTGGTGGTAATTTTCCCGTCTTGATGAATAAAGCCAGCCTCGGGCTGGCTTTATTTTTTCGATGAAACTATTCCGTTCTTCTTCAGCGATCCTACCTTCGACTCATTTTTCCATCATCGAGCTGAACTACTAACCGATTTTTTTGTACCTTCTGCCTCTTCTTCATTGATTTTTCATCCCCAAAATCTTGTTCTTCTCGTTCAGTATCGCCACCTTCGCTCCTCTGTACTCATCTTCATTGAACAGACCGAAACTCATGATGATCAATTTGTCTCCCACTTCGACCAATCTGGCTGCTGCACCGTTCAGCGCAATCACGCCGCTTCCAGCTTTTCCTTTTATCACGTAAGTTTCGAACCTCTGGCCGTTGTTCACATCTGCGACCAAGACGAGTTCATTTTCCTTCAAGTCCACCGCTTTCATCAACTCTTCATCTATTTCTATACTCCCTTCATAGTTCAAATTTTTACTCGTGACGGTGGCCATGTGAAGCTTCGATTTCAGCATGAACCGCATCAACTTCATCGCCTCCCAAAGAAATTATAATTCTTTTAGGTGATGTGGATGACAGCCTTTTTAGCCGCGGCGACGAGCGTCGCACTGGTGTTATCTGGCGGTGGGGCTCGTGGGGCTTATCAAATAGGTGTGTGGAAAGCTCTCATCGAATTGGGTATAGACATCGTGGCCGTTTATGGAACGTCCGTTGGCGCGATCAACGGCGCATTGATCGCTTATGGTGATTACGATTTTGCCGAAAAAAGTTGGCTCGATGTTCAATTCGAAGACGTCATGAACGTTCCTGAAGAGGTGAAAAAATTCCTTTCTGGGAACATATTCGAAATCGATTGGTTGAAAGCTTTAGAGGCTGCGAGGAACCTCGTCGAAACGGGTGGGATAGATATCAGTCCTCTTCGGGAAAAATTGAAGGCGCTATTGCCGGAAGAAAAGATCAGAAATTCCAAGGTGCACTACGGTCTTGTCACGTACTGTCTGAGCGACTTGAAGCCGTATTCGCTCTACATAGAAGAGATTCCCGAAGGTATGCTCGCCGATTATATCCTTTCGAGTGCGAATTTTCCACTTTTCAAAAGGGAAGAGATAGCGGGTAAGCTTTTCATCGATGGGGGTGTTTACAGCAACGTACCTGTGCGTATGGCGGTGGAAAGAGGATGGGAAAACATCTTGGTGGTGGACATAGGAACGATCGGATTGACAGATCTACTGAACTATCTGAGGGTCTTCCGTGAAAAGAGTAGGATCAGCTATCTCAGACCCAGGGAACATTTCGGCAACGTTTTGAATTTCGATCGAGAGGTGGTCAGAAAATATCTGGTCGAAGGTTACCTCGACACGCTGGCACTTTTCGGGAAACTCCACGGGGAATATTACTATCTTTCGAGCGACGAAGATGCGATAAGAGAACTTTTTGAAAAACTCGACGTCGCCGAAAGGGACATAGCTGGGGCCATTCTGGGTGTGAAGATACCGACAAACTTACCCGCTCAACAACAGTACGAGGCTCACATACTGCCAAGGCTCAGGCTCGAAACGCTCGCGTTCTTCGACGATCCAAAAAAAGTTCCCCTGAAAGTGTTGGAGACGCTCGCGCGCTTGTTGAAAATCGAAAGGCTCAAAATCTACACGCCCCACGAACTGCTCGAAGCCATAGTTCAAAGCGCCGAACCAGAGGGCATCTTGAACAAGATCGTGCTGCAGTTAAGATACAGAAAACTTTTAGACTTCATCATCTTTCTCTACAGAGCCAACAGAAAGTGAAACCACCTTTCAAAAAGGGTGATTCACCACGTGTTCTCCTTTCAAGTCACGCTCTCAGAGCCGTGTTCCAGCGATTCAGGTTGGACCTATCTGGTGGCTGTTAAGTTTGTTAAGTGAGCTGTTAAGAAAACGACGCTCGTTCCGACGAACCTTACGGAAACATTCGTTGGTTGAAAGAATATCGTGTCTCCTTTTGAAAAGTGTGAAGGTTTCAAACCACAGCAGTTATGTGAGGTTTTCTAATAAGAGTCGACTGTGAATCATCGAGTCTTTCCGCAAGATCTGGAGGATGTCGAAGTGAAGCAAATTAGACAAATCAATTGTTTTTTGGTATAATGAAAACGGGTGAGAACATGATGAAAGGTTCCATCCTGGTCGTGACCCTCGTGATCGTGATCTTCTTATCCTTGACGGTCATAATGATGTTGACCCTTTACAGCCAGCTCGTCAGCAATTACACCATGCAGCAAAAACGCTTGTTGGTTTCAAACGTCGCCAAGAGCGGGGCTTACACTTTGGCGAGTTATTTGATAAATCGCAGAGAAGTCATTGACCAGTTGAGGGGTAAAACTTTCGCCGCCAGATTGCCTGAATTTCGAGGTGAAGTCACCTATCAATTGAGTGGTGATGATCCAATCACATTGCGCTGTACCGCTCGTCTGGACAACGTTTCAGACACGTATTCTCTCACTTTCCGTGTTAGTCCATTAGAAATCTACTTCCCTGAAGGTTTGGTCATTCAAGGGTCTGCCTATTTCTATCCAAATATGACCGTGAACGGTGATGTCATCTACTTGGGATCGCAAGATCTGAGTATACCAAATAACGTAACAATAAACGGTAACCTTTACGTCTCTCAAGCCAACGTGGTGTTGGGAAACAACGTGAATATAACCGGGACGATATATCTTCCAAAGGGCGCTACCTTGCAGAAACCCGACAATGTGCAGGTGGATGTTGCGTATGTTGACTTTTTCGACCAACCTGTAGAGTATCCCTTACCATACATTCCACCGATAAACTGGAGTAGCTTGCCAAATTTAACTGTGCCGAATAATGGTACTGCGACAATTAGTGCAACCGTTGTTTACTATAATGAGATTGTTGTCAATCAAAAAGGCGTCTTGACAATTCTAGCGAACTCGGATGTGAAAATCTATGCTAAAAAGATTACGCTTTACCAAAATGCGGATTTGAGAATTATTGGTAACGGTAAGGTTGAAATTTACTTCAAAGAATCTTTGTGGTTCAATGAGAATAGTAACTTGGTCACACAAACCAAGGTTGTGTTCGCTTCAGATGGAGCACCACAAATCAGATTTGACTGTAATTTCAATGGGTCAGAGAAAGTGTACGTATATGCACCGGCAACGAACCTGGTCATCAAGAACAATGCTCTTTTTCAAGGTGTAGCAATTGTGAAGGATGGATATATAAGAAACAACGCAGTGTTCAACAGTCCAAAACCAAGTTCGGATTTACCATCTGTCGATATTAGATCTATAACTTATGAAAGGTGGGGAACGTGAAATATTTCCATAGCAGTAGTTGGAGTTGTGTTCATCCATTCTTCCATCGTTAGGAGCTGAATTTCATGAAAAATGCTTACACACTCCTTGAAATAGTCATGGCTTTGGTGATAATAGCCATCGCTGCTCTTGTTCTTTTTTCTATCTTGAACAACGTGCTGAGTGGAATGGGCAAAGTCTATCGAGAGTCCGTCAAGACCTTCGAGGCGAATGCGAAGCTCGAAAGTTATCTGGCAGGTGATACCAGCACGGAGATTTCGGCTGGAACTTCCACTCTGTTCATAACAGAACTGGCCACGCAGTTGCAGGTGAGGATCATTCGACCTTCAGGATCAGAATACAACAACGTTCCTCTGTTCTTGTTCGAACCTACTCAGTAGTGAATCAAAGTTGGAGGCTCGTAGCATGCGCAGAACTTTTTTTCGGACGAAGAATGGTTTTACGATCGTGGAGCTTTTGATCATAATGATACTCATCGGCGTCGTGTTCGCTATCCTTTCGTTGCTCATGTATTTGCCCATCAGAAACGCTGATTTCACTCAAAAACAGTACACGACGTTCGAAGAGATGAGAAAGATCGTCGAAGTGATGAGAAAAGAGCTGACTCTAGCAGAGAGTGCGACTGCGACGAACGCATTACCAACCTCGATTTCTACCAATCAAGTTGTTTTCTATGCTGGCAGCGATCGTGGCTTCTACCTCAAAACTAGCACCAACGAAGCGATTATAAGTTCTTTGAAAATCGCTTGTCAATTCGAAGTTAATTGGATCAAGTCAGATCCACCGAAGCCAAGACAAGTGGTGAAAGTGAGGTTGGAACACAGG
>CAYXCE010000141.1:2959-4250 GCA_964463395.1 uncultured Pseudothermotoga sp. | reverse complement strand
GTGCCGTTCTACCGCTGGATCTGCCATCGACGCAGATTTATCTACTGATCGTGTTCATACTTTCGTTCATTGGCTGGGCTGGAACTTCGCGTGTCATCAGAGGACTCGTGCTCTCTATCAGAGAAAGAGAGTTCGTAGAGGCCGCCGTGGCCATCGGTCTATCCAACTGGAAAGTGCTCACGAGACACGTGTTACCCAACACGACAACTTATCTGATCGTGAATGCCACACTGAGGATACCCGGTTATATACTCGGCGAAGCTGGTCTGAGCTTCTTGGGCCTCGGTATAAGGGAACCCCAAGCGTCCTGGGGTCTCATGCTCGCTCAAGCTCAAGATGTGTACGTTATAACCAAGGCACCCTGGTTGTTGATACCAGGAATATTCATTTTCGTCACGGTGCTCGCCTTCAACTTCGTGGGGGATGCTCTGAGAGACGCACTTGATCCGAGGTCTTTAGGCTGAGTTCTGCTGAATGAACCTTTTAGAGTAGTTAATTATGTCACCCGCACCGACGAACAGATAAACTGTGTTCGGTGCGGGTTTTATTTTTCCCAATAGCTCTTCAGGCGAAGAAAAGTAACTTGCCTTCTTACCATAAGCTATCAAACCTTCGGCGATCATTCGTGCGGAGACGTTTGGCAACACCTGTTCGAACGCACCGTACACTTCTGTAACATAAATCTCATCGGCATCGAGCAAGGCCTTCGCAAAGTTACCGTCTTCCCTCGCGAGCCTCGTGTAGCGGTGGGGCTGAAAGATCACCACTTGTTTCAATCCCTCGAAGACTTCAAGAGAAGTGTTTATCAACCACTTCAGCTCGTCTGGAGTGTGTGCGTAGTCGTCCACGACGTACATCTTTTTTGATTCATCAAGAACGGTCACTGTGAACCTTCTGTGAGTACCCACGAAACTCGAAAGGGCTTCCACGACTTTCGAAGGATCGTATCCCACGGCCCACAGGAGCGTGATCACAGCCATGGCGTTGAGAACGTTGTGTAAACCTGGCACTCTGAGCCTCAGAGAGTATTCTTTTCCAGCGAGTCTTATCGAAGCATTCTGCTCGAAACGATTCACCTCTCTACTGACGAGAACACAGGTGCCTTCTTGCAAACCAAACGTATAATGACCCAAATGAGAGGTCAAGCGATCTTCATGAAAAGTCACAACGTTCTGTGCGGACTCGGCGAGCTTTTCAAAACATGAAAGGTAATACGATTCGTCCGTATGAAAGTTTTCTAAATGGTCCTTTCGAGCATTGGTGATTATGAGATGCGTTGCATGGAAAGAGG
>CAYXCE010000141.1:0-2949 GCA_964463395.1 uncultured Pseudothermotoga sp. | reverse complement strand
GACCAGAACCTTTTCTGTAATTTCCAAACTCTAAAGAAGGATTCGTCCCACCCAAGAAAACCGTCGGATCCACACCGAGCGCCTTCAGCACATGCGCCAACATGGCAGTCGTGGTCGTTTTACCATCGGACCCCGTCACAGCGAACTGAACAGAGTCACTCACGAGCTGTCTGAGAAGTTCGAAGCGGGTCACAACGCGAACATTTTCCTCGCGTGCCCTCAGCAATTCAGGATTATCTGAGCTGACCGCGGGGGTGTGAACCAAAAGATCCGGATTCAACCAGTTTTCACGGCTGTGGCCTAAAAACACCTTTACACCGAGTCTTTCTAAGGTTTCTATCTGCTCGTTTTTGTATATATCCGAACCATACACATCGTGCCCCACGAGATGACAATGAATAGCCAAAGAACTCATTCCTATTCCACCGATTCCAACGAAATGGATTTTCATAGGCATTCCTCCAAAATGATTTTCGCGATTCGCTCCGCAGGATTGGATTCTCTCTCTGGCAGCTTACCGAGATTCAAGGCAAATCGGATCGCCCCAAGCAATTTCATCGGATCCAATTCGCTCTCTCTCACAACCACACCTCTTCCCAAGCTCTCAACAAATTCCGCATTTCGAACTTGGTGCCCTTCGGCAGCCCCTTCCCAAGGTATGAGAACTGCCGGAACGCCATAGTGAAGCAGTTCACTCACAGTGAGTGCTCCCGCGCGGCACACAACAGCAACAGCTCCCCGCCAAGCGGAGGGCATGTCGTGAATGTAATCCAACGCGAGAACGTTGTCAAAAACCGATAGCCTCTTCGTCCAACCGGGATCGCCCGTGCCGTGAACAAACTTCAAACCTCTCTCTTCTTGATAAACTCTCTCCATTACGGAATTGATCAGCTCACTCCCCTTGCTCCCCCCGAACACGAGCACGTAGCCCTCCCCAAAAGAAGTTCTGTTCGGACTGCCAATCCTTATGGGATTACCTGTGACCACTATTTTCCTTCTCACAGACCTCGGAAAAGCATCCATCGTCTCTTCAAAACCAACAAATATTTTAGCTGCATACTTGCTGAGCCACCTGTTCGCTAATCCAGGCACAACATTCTGCTCTTGTATGTACAACGGTAAATGCTTTTTTCCACAAACCGTACCAACGGGATAAGAAACGTATCCGCCCGTGACCAAACAACAATTCGCCCCGTTGATCTCCGAAGCTATGATACTCTCACTTTTGACAATTTTCAATACCCTTTTCAAGTTGGAAAGCCTAAACAGTGGCCTCTCCAGTCCAGAAACGTCCAATTTCACAAGTCTATATTCTGGATGTTCCAGTGGAAGAATCCTGTTTTCGATGCCCCTCGGTGTACAAAAATAAACAACGTCGAGTTGGACACGCTTTGCAAGCTCTTCCAGTACCGCCAAGGCGGGATACAAATGCCCACCCGTACCACCGCCAGCCGATAGAATCTTCACTTAGCTTCACTCCCGCTGGTTGCTATGTTCACAACAACACCGATACTGGCCATCATCACAACGATTGAGCTCCCGCCGTGACTCAGGAAAGGCAAAGTCACACCGGTGACGGGCAACAGACCCGAAACGACCCCAAGATTCACCAAAACCTGCACCATGATCAGCAAGGCCAATCCGGACACAAAACCAGTGACGAACGTATCGTTCGCATTCTCTACCAACTTCAACATCGTCCACACGAGCAAGAAGAACAGTGAAACCACACCAACGATGCCTATCAATCCGAGCTCTTCACCGATGGCTGCAAATATGAAATCTGTAACCACGGCTGGCACTGTGAGCTTCACCTCACCCAATCCGACACCCTTTCCAATTAAACCGCCTTCCTTGAAGGCTCGCACGGCTCGCATGACCTGCTCTGGCAGATCACCGCTGAAGAAGGTTTTCAACCTCGAAAGTTGATAACCCTTCAAAATGATTCCAAACTTCTGAGTTATATAGAAGAAAGAAGCGAGCAGACCAACGGTTGAAAGGATGTATATCGCCCTACTCCCGTGCGAGTAGAGTATCAAAAGCACGATGAAAAACACTATTAAGGCACTGCTCAGATCGGGCTCCAGGGCGATCAACAAAACGATGGGTGAGATCAACAACACAGGTTTTAGAAAACCGTGAACGAAACTTTTCATCCTGTCTCTGTGTTTTTTAACGTAACTCGCCACGCAAACGATCACCGCTAATTTGGCGAATTCAGAAGGTTGAAAACTGAATCCCGGTAAGAGGATCCACCTACGAGAACCTGCGACTGGCGGGAAAGCGTATGGAAGGATCAAAAGGACCACGGCCAAAATGTAGTAAAACGAAGCGTACCTTTCGTGATATCTATAATCAACAAAGCACATCACGGTCAGCGCGACGGTACCTATGGCGAGTTTCATGATGTGCGATCTGAGGATATCCCGTGCTGCACCGCCATACAAATTCATTTGTGCAGACACTTCGAGACCAGAAATGACTATCAATCCCACGGCAATAAGAACAGCCGTCACAATCAAAAGCGCTAAAGCGTAACTGGGCACTATTTGCCCTCCTGAAGAAATTTTACCACTCGAATGAAGTGTTCTCCACGTTCAGCGTAATTTGAATAGAGATCGAAACTCGCTGCCGCCGGGCTGAGCAAAACCACATCACCAAAGTTAGCTCTTTTGAATGCCTCTAACACAGCTTGTTCCATATTTTCTACGACACAAAAAGGCACGTTCGATTTTTTCAACAACGGTACCACACGTGAATGTATTTCACCGAACACAACTACGTACTTGACTTTCCTCTTGATCTGCATCATCAAAGGATCATAACTTTCGTTTTTACCCCTCCCAGTGAGTATGAGAACAACTCTCCCGTCTGGATAATTTTCAAGGGCAGCGATGGTCGCCGCTGCGCTCGTAGATTTTGAATCGTTGACGAATTGAATTCCGGCGA
>CAYXCE010000140.1:0-4286 GCA_964463395.1 uncultured Pseudothermotoga sp. | reverse complement strand
GTTCACCTTTCCCTATTTTCAATATCTATCAACGTTGACAGGATCATTTCTGTATGGTTAATTAAACCTGGAAATTGCCGGTAACGTTACCGGCAACCTGAAGGGGGGATGGTTCTATGAGGAAACTGTTTGTACTGTTCTTAGCAACACTTGTGCTCTTAATCTTCGCAAAGGAACGCATAGTGATCAACAGCTACATGTCAGATCCGGCGCCCAGAAGAGCTTTGGCGGAACTCGTTGAAATATTCCAACAGAAGTATCCGGAATACGAAGTGGTCGTGAACACTTTCGCTCACGAAGACTTCAAAGTACTTCTGAGAACGTGGCTCGCCTCACCAAGGGGCACAGCCGATGTGGTGACGTGGTTCGCGGGAGAACGAATGCGCTATTTCGCAGAGATGGGACTCATCACCCCAGTTGAGGAAGTGTTCGAAGGATCCAAGTGGGAAGACTATTTCCCCGCATCTTTCAGAAGCACGTGTTCTTACAAAGACAAGATCTACTTCATACCGCAGAGCTGGTACTGGTGGGGCGTGTACTACAGAAAGTCGGTGTTCGAAAGGCTGGGCATCAAGGAACCAAAAACTTGGGATGAATTCCTAAAGGTCTGCGAGACTTTGAAGAATAACGGGATCGTACCCATCGCGATCGGGACCAAGTTCCCCTGGACCGCCGCAGGATGGTTCGACATACTGAACCTGAGGATCAACGGACTGGACTATCACATCGCGCTCACCGCCGGTGAAGTTCCCTACACCGATCCAAAACTCATGAAAGTCTTCGAGTACTGGAGACAGATCATAGACAGAGGATACCTGTTGCCCAACCACACGGCGTACGAATGGCAAGAAGCGGCCACCTTCTTGTTCAGAGGTCAGGCGGGCATGTACTACATGGGTCAGTTCATCAAAGACGTCGCACCAGCCGAAGTTAAGGACGATCTGGACTTCTTCAGATTCCCCATCATCGATGCCTCCATACCACCGTACGAAGAAACGCCCATCGATGGTTTCATGATCCCTGCGAACGCTCCGAACAAGAAAGGCGCCATTGTCTTTCTGAGATTCATCGCTTCAAAAGAAGCTCAAGAGAAGTTCGCCAAGGATCTTGGAAGGCTCGCCGCCAACGTGGCGGTCGCTCCACCGGACGATCATGCGAAGAAAGGTCTCGACATGATTTTAGCCTCCGCCGGCGTGGCACAATTCTACGATAGGGACACCAACCCAGAGATGGCCGAGGTCGGTATGAACGCGTTCATCGAGTTCATGCTCAATCCGGGAAGGATCTCAGACATACTGAGAAGGCTCGAAGCTGAGAGAAAGAGGATCTACGCCAAATGATACCTCCCACGGGCTGCACGCCCGTGGGTTTTCGGGGTGAAAAAATGAAGAAGAGATTGACACCCTATTTTTTCTTGGCAGGGCCTTTAGCCCTGTATTTCATCTGGGTTATCTATCCGATCTTTCGCACCTTTGCCGTGAGCTTCACACACTGGGATGGCATGACCAAGGCAAGGTTCGTAGGCTGGGAAAATTTCGTGCGGTTGTTCAACGATCGGTATTTCATCTTGTCCCTGACGAACAACTTCAGGTGGATGATCGGTTTCGTGATCTTATCGATCCCACTCGGACTACTGTTCGCAATGTTGATGGATCAAAAGTACCCAGGTCACAGAGTGTACAAATCGCTCATCTACCTTCCCATGGCTTTGTCCTTCGTCGTCATAGGTCAGATATGGTCGTGGGTGCTCGAACCTGCGGGAGGAATCGTGAACAGCTTTTTGCGCTGGGTGGGACTGGGAACTCTTGCAAGACCATGGTTGAGCGATCCTAAGATCGTCACTTACTCTCTGATCTGGGCTGCGCTCTGGAGGCAGATCCCCTACGCGATGGTCCTTTTCCTCGCCGGACTTCAGAGTGTCAACAGAGAACACGTGGAGGCGGCGATCGTCGACGGTGCGAACGCACTTCAGAGGTTCTGGTACGTGATACTCCCGGAACTCAGACCGGCTCTGATCATAGCCGTGACGGTGAACATCATCGATTCTCTTAGAGCCTTCGACATCGTTTTCGTCATGACGCGCGGAGGGCCTTTCTATTCGTCCAGCGTGATGGCGAACTACATGTACATACAGGCTTTTCACAACTACAGGATGGGTTACGGCGCGGCCATAGCTGTGGTGCAATTCCTCATCACACTCGGCTTCATCCTCGTTTATGTTCTCAACGTGCTCAAGAGGGAGGAAAGGTTATGAAGAGAAAATGGAAGGCTGTGGTTTTCTACGCGCTCTGCACTCTTTTGGCTACCGTTTGGATGGTACCGTTCATGGTGGCGATCTTCACATCTTTCAAAACCATGGACGAGATCTTCATGCTCAGAAACTTCTGGTCCCCACCCAGAACGTGGACGTTCGAAAATTTCAAGACCGCCTGGATAGAAGGAAGGATGGCTCGCTACTTCATCAACACCGCCATCGTGACGTCCGTCTCGGTGGTTGGTACACTCTTCCTCTCGAGTCTCAGTGCCTACGCTTTAGCTTGGTACGAGTTCAAGTTTCGAACGACGATTCTCATGATTTTCGTTGCGGGCATGCTGATTCCCTTTCAGATGTTACTCATACCTGTCTACAGATTCTCCGTCGTGACGGGTCTTTACGACACCCTGATCGGTGTCATTCTGTTCCACGTTGCCTTTCAGCTCGGTTTCTGCACGTTCTTTTTGAGGAACTTCATGGTGACGATACCATCGAGCCTGTTCGATGCGGCGAGGATAGACGGCGCTGGTGATCTCATGATATATTCTAGGATCATCATGCCGCTGGTCAAACCTGCGGTGGCCGCCCTGGGCATCTTGGAGTTCACCTGGATATGGAACGATTATCTGTGGTCTTTGATCCTGCTGCAGAGCGACGCCAAAAAGACTGTGACGATCGGCCTCACGACGCTTCAAGGACAATGGATCAGCAGTTGGAACATAATAGCGGCCGGTGCCCTGCTCGCAGCGACGGTTCCCGTCGTAGTGTTTTTGATCTTCCAACGCTACTTCATCCAAGGCCTCACTTTGGGTAGCATTAAAGGATGAGGAGGGATCCCATGTACATCTACGGTGCAGATTACTATCCAGAACATTGGGAAGAAAAAGATTGGAAGACGCACGTTCGTCTCATGAAAGAGATCGGCATCGAATGGGTGAGGGTCGGAGAGTTCGCCTGGTCCATCGTGGAACCCAACGAAGGTGAGTACGATTTTTCGAAACTCGAAAGAGTGATGAGACTGTTGAAAGACTCGGGCATAAAGATCATCGTCGGAACCCCAACGGCCGCACCACCCGTTTGGTTGGTGAAGAAACATCCACACGTGCTTCCAGTCGACAAATATGGAAGACAGAAAGGACCCGGTAGCAGGAGACACTATTGCCCAGCCAACGATATCTACCGCGAATATTCCAAAAAGATAGTGGAGAAGTATGCGGAGCACTTTGCCCCCTACGCAGACATGTGGCAGATCGACAACGAGTTCGGTTGTCACGACACGACTCTTTGCTACTGCGAGGCCACCAGGAAGGCGTTCATCGAATGGCTGAAAAACAGATACGGTACGCTCGAAGAATTGAACTACCGTTGGGGAAACAGATTCTGGAGTCAGACCGTCAACGATTGGGACGAAATAGTCTTGCCCATCAACACCCCAGCCTTTGAGAATCCCCACTTGATGCTCGATTTCTATAGGTTCTCAACGGATATCCACACAGATTACATGAACATGCAAATGGATATCATCAAGGAGTATTCCGATAAACCCATCACGCACAACTTGATGGTCGATTTCTTCGATATTGATTATCGAAAACTCTCCAAAAGTATCGATCTGGTGAGCTGGGACAACTACGTACCAACGCCGTCTTACGACCCGTTCAGACAATCGATCAACCACGATCTGATGAGATCTCTCAAGAAACGACCGTTCCTCGTCATGGAGCAACAACCCGGTAGAGTGAACTGGAAGAGTGTGAACGAAAACTATCCCGAAGGTCAATTGAAACTCTGGATTGAGCAAGCGTACCTTCACGGCGCGTTGGGTGTGCTCGTGTTCAGGTTCGACCAGATCCACTGGGGTGCAGAACAGTTCCACGGCGCACTGCTCGATTACGCTGGTAGAAAAACGGTCAGATGTGAAGAATTCTCACAGGCGAAATTGGAAACCAACGGTGTGATCGAACCAAAAAAGGAAGTAGCCATCTATTTCTCATACGAGAACTGTTGGATGCACAGGATAAACCACATAAAC
>CAYXCE010000139.1:0-4294 GCA_964463395.1 uncultured Pseudothermotoga sp. | reverse complement strand
GCTTTGACCGTTCTGAGCGAACCGTACCTGCAATCGCTGTTCACACTGTTGTGTAAACTCGCGTCGAAATTGGGGGTGAGCAGTTCGACTTTTCCCACCGAAGGATCGAGCACGTAAAATTTTGGATTTTCGTTGATCCCGTAGTTTTTCATATCACTGCCTGCGAAAACGATTCGACCGTTGATCTGTTCAGCGAAGATGTATCTGAAGTTCTCCGCGTGGGTGAGCTTGATCGAGCTGTCCTTTTCCACATCGTAGAGGTAAAGGTCGTTACTCCTCTTCATAACGTTTTCGAATCTGTTGGCGATGTAGAGCACTTTACCATCTTCACTGTCTGAGAGATGTTCTATGTTCGAAAATTCGTCGCTGATAGGCTGAACCTGGTTGGTCTTGAGATCCAATCTGTACAACCTCGTTCTTCTTTTGTTGGTGAATCCAGAACCGTTCGACCAGAAGGGTATCTCATCCAATACTTCGTAGTCTTTTTCCTCTTTCAAAGATTTGATCTTTTTCTCCTTCTCTTCATTCGACATTCCTGAAAGATCACCGATTCTGTGGTCATAAACGGCTGTGAACAGAAGAGAGTTCTCGTTCAACTTTTTCACCTGTTTGACGTGGTATGGAATCTCGAAGGCTCTCTTTGCTTCCCCACCAGTGACATCGATCGTGTAGAACACCGTGAGGGGTTCTCCGTTTTCTTTCCGCTTTCTGTCCTTTTCGTCCCTCATCGATGTGAACAGGATCGATGATTCGTTCAGCCAAACGGGCGAGCCGTCTTGACCGGAAGATGTGAGCTGAGAGAGTTTCTTCTTTTTAGTATCGTAGATCCAAATGTTGGAATTGTAAGTGTTGTCCTGCTCGTTCATCTCGTGTACGACGAAAACGACTTTTTCAGCGTTCGGTGAGAGGGACAAGCTCGAAACGAATCTGAATTTGAGAAGATCCTCCAACTTGATCTTCTCCAAGAACTTCACCTCCATTTCGTTCGCATTTGGTACTATTAGTATATCAGGAGGTGAAATTCATGGTGCTGTTCAAAGATGAAGGTGAAGTGAACACCGAAGCGACGCTGAGAATCGCGATCGAAGAAGCGTTGAAAACAGATTCGAAGAAGTTGCTTTTAGCATCTTCACGTGGTTACAGTGCCCAGAAGGCTCTGGAATTGGTAGTGGAAGGTATCAAGCTCATCGTTGTGACGCACCACGTTGGTTTTAAAGAACCGAACTGTGATGAGTTCTCGGCTGAGGTTAGAAGAAAGCTCATCGAGGCTGGACACATCGTTCACACTGCGACTCACGCGCTGTCCAGTGTCGAGAGGGCCTTCAGAAGGGAATACGGTGGGATACACGTCGCCGAGATAGTTGCGGATGCGTTGAGGCTTTGCAGCCAGGGGGTAAAGGTGTGTGTCGAAATAGCGTTGATGGCCGCGGACGCAGGGCTGGTGAGGACCGACGAATGGGTCGTTGCCTGTGGTGGTACGAGCAAGGGTCTCGACACCGCCATGGTGATAAAGCCCACCAATTCCTCACGTCTGTTCGAACTGAAGATCGGAAAAATCCTCTGCATGCCATCCGAGTACGTTCGATAGGGAGATCTCTCCAGCCATCGGTGTTTCGTATTCGAACTGCGCTGGTGGGTGATCATTCTTCTTTCGATTCACCCTCGGTGTGTTTTGGCAATTTTGAGAGTTTCAAAGCGATGTAATTTTCGTTCTTCTCGAAGATGGCATAACGATTTCTGTCTTTGACGACGATCTCTACGAGGTTGTACCCTTCCTTCAGCTTCTCTTCTATCTTTTTCCTATCTTTGTCACTGAATTCCACGACGATCAACCCCCGAAGAAGAAAGATTTGGGCCTTTCGTAGCAGAGTTCCGTGCACACCTCTATGGCTTCTCTCAAAGGTATCTGTCCCCTCTCCACCATCGTTCCAACGACGTCACAGAGAATTCTTCTGAACATCTCCGTGCGAGAACCGTAGGACATGAGCTTTCTCGAATCCGTCACCATACCGACCAAGTTGCTCAGAAGATCCACTGAAGCGATGTACTCGAGTTGGAACCTCATCCCGAATGGACTGTCGTTGAACCACCATGGCGCTCCGAGGAAAACGTTCTCGAAAGATCTCGCTATGGTGGCCATCACGGGAAGATAACTCGTATCCATGCAGTAAAGGACTATTTTCAATTTTCCATCGAAATCGTTGAAGAAATCCTTCATACCTCTGGCCACATCGACGAACCCAGCGATGATGTCTCCACCGCTGTCTGGGCCCAACCTCTCGAAGAGTTTGGCTCTATAATCCCTCATGGCACCGATGTGGAGTTGCATGGTCCAGTTCTTTTCGCTGTTCATCTCGGCGAAGGTGTAGATCATGTAGGATTGAAATTCCAAATGTTCCTCGTAAGAAACGGCTTCTTTGAGTGCCCTCTCAAAGATCTGTGTAGCTTTCTTCTCGTCGATTCTGTGCACCAAAGGTTCGAGCAGGGCGTGGTCACTACAGACACAACCGAGTTCATCGAATCGATCGTGGGTTTTTTTCAAGGCATCGATGAAACTGTGGAGATCCGTTATGGAGATGTTCGTTCTCTGTTCGAGTTGCAAGAGGAACTTTTTGAAATCGGGTGAATGAACTTTGCAGAATCTGTCGGGGCGCCAGGTGGGAAGTATCTTCACACTTTCCAACTTTTCTCGTGCGAGTTGATGGTAGTGCAAATCCTCCGCAGGATCGTTCGTCGTGCACATGATCTCTACGCCCATACTTTGCAGAAGTTTCTGTGGCTTCATGTCCTCGCTCTTCAGCTTTTCCTTCGCCTTGTTCCAGATGATCTGTGCGGTGTCTTTACAGATGATCTCGTCTATACCGAAGCGACGCTTCAAATCCAGATGTATCCACTCGTAAGTTGGATTGCCAACGAACTTCGGAAAGACCTCGGCGAGAGCGAGCCATTTTTCGTGATTGCTCGCTGCCCCTGTGATCCTCTCCTCGGGCACACCCCTTCTTCTCATCAATTCCCAAACGTAATGGTCCGTCGCGGCTTCCACTTCCCATATGTCGTTCCATCCCTTGTTCTCGACGATCTCTTTGGCATCGCTGTGGTTGTGCGCATCGACGATGGGAAGATCCTTCACCAGCTGGTAGATTTCCCTCGCGGTCTTGTTCGTCAAAAGATAATTCTCATCCAAAAACGCCATCGGAATTTTCCCCCTTCACACATAAACTTTCTCCACGTGCGGACACGTCATGGCTCTCAGCAGAGCCGCGTAACTCAATCTGAATCGCATCACATCCCCCACTCTCACAGGATCGTCCACTTCAGTGATGTCGACTATCGTGTGATCACTCGATGCGTGCAGCACCACCGCTCCAACTTGTAGAGGTTTCAGATGGCTCGGTACGGTGTCTTGCTCGCCCAGGGCGAGGATCGCCCTCTTTCGCCAACCTCTGTCGACGAAATTCGGACGTCTACCGAAAGCATCGAACCCCATCTGACCCACGGGTACGGATGGCTTAGTCTTCACCTCGATGACTTCAGCCTCAAGAACGAACGCATCCTTTTCGAGCCAGTCGATTTCCCTGTTGTTCGTCACGTCGGTACCCAGATAGATCGCTTCCCCCACCCTGAACTGGTTCACCCCAGAGGGGATCTTTCCCTCCTCAACGAGTTTCAACGCCGATGTGTTGCCACCCGAAACGATGGACAACTTTCTCTTGGTCTTTCTCTCAACGGCGTCTCGGATTCCCAGTAGCAGGTTCATGTTCTCCTCGGTGGTCAAAACCCCACCGTAGCAACCGAGGTTGGTACCCACACCACACAACTCATTCCAATCACATATTTTCGTAGCTTCAGCTATCTCTTCTAAGGCTTTTTCGTACCAGACACCTTCTCGAAGATCGCCCACATCGACCATGTAGATCAACTTAACTCGCCGCCTTCTTGTTCGAGAGATCTCTTCCATTCTCTGCACGATCTCGAGTTCGGACACCAAAACGTAATCACAAAGATCAACGATACTTTCAAGTTCACTGAGCTGAGGTATTCTGAGCATCATGAACGGGCCGCCTATACCGTTCTTCACGAGCCTTTCAACGTTCTGTATTCTCGATTCTCCCAAGATCTGAACACCGGCCTCACGCAACGCCCTCGCGATGGGTGGATCGCCCAACGTCACCTTCGTGACACCCACAAGTTCGATCCCGTGACTGGCCAGAAACTCTCGAATCTTTTTTGCGTTGTTCGTCACTTTTGAAAGATTTATGTGAAGTCTTGGCATGTAGATCGCCTCACTGTAGAT
>CAYXCE010000138.1:0-4363 GCA_964463395.1 uncultured Pseudothermotoga sp. | reverse complement strand
GTCCTGGAAAGTTTCAACAGATAGTCGTTGGACTCAGATCTGCTTTGACGGGTATGCCACCGAGCGTACTGACGGGAGGTAAGAGTTTGGCGGAAGAACCGCTCATCACCTCGAGGCGTGGTGTTTACGAAGAGTTGATGAGGATCGCCGAAGAATACAAGGGTAAGATCACCATTCAAGACAGGGACGAAGGAACGGTTATAATAATGCAGGACATGGCTTTCTTCGAACCTGCGAGCGCCAAACTCACGGTTGAAGCAAAGGAGCTCCTCGGAAGGATCGGCTCGATAATCATAGAACACACGATGAACGTCATTCAAGTTTTCGGCTATGCGGACGATCGACCCGTTCCCGCAGACTCCATCTACGTTTCGAACTGGCATCTGAGCAGTGCGAGGGCAGCCAGCGTGATCCAGTTCTTCACGGATGAGCTCAAGCGCCGTAGATCGATCGAAAGACTCGCAGATGTGAGAGCGGGGAGGTTCGATCCAGACTATTTTTACGATCCTCAGAGGTTCTATCCTATAGGAATGGGAGATTGGTCGATAAGAAAAGAGATAGACGCTTTGCAAAAAGAGATCGAGATCGAAAGGAATTTGCTCATAGAAAGGTTCAGAGCTGGTGAGATCTCGAGAGAACAGTACAACACTTCTCTCGCAGAACTCGACAGACGGTACGAAACCCGATTGAACCAGCTGAGGAACCTTTACAGAAGAATAGATATACTCATCAAGAGAGAAAGAGCAAAGTAGGTGATCTTCGTGGCGGACGAAGAAGTCAAAAAGAAAGGTATAGGTGGCTTGTTGATGTCGCTCATCGTGCCGGCAGTCGTTGCGGTCGGAGCTACCGTGGTCACCATCATGTTGCTGGGTACGAACTTGACTCAACCAAAAAAAGAGACAGTTCAGCCCGCACCGACGGAGATCAAGGCGGTCGTCATCCAGCCTGGTACCTACACAACGTTCATGCTCAAGGGTGGAAAAGAAGTCGCTGTGATAGACTCGCTCACCCTCACCACGGCCAGCGACGCGTGTCGTGCCGCGATAGGTGAGCGCAGGGACATGATCATGGACGGGCTCATGTTGATCTTTCTGAGCAAGGAAAGATCCGAACTGAACACGGCCGCCGGTATTGAGCTGCTCAAAAAACAGATCCGCGCGATGGTGAACGAAGTGACGGGGTTCACGGGAGAGAGGGAAAGACTCGGTGTGATCGGAGTGTATCTCTACATAAAAGCCATCAGCTCTGTGGAATGAGGGGTGGTGGCGCTTGTCCGATGTGCTCAGTCAGGACGAAATAGATAAGCTGTTACAAGCGCTCAAATCCGGAGAATTATCGGTTGAGGAGATCAAACGCGAAGAAAAGCGTGTAAAACTGTACGATTTCAGAAGGCCGAGCAAGTTCTCTAAGGAACACGTGCGTGTCTTCGACATGATACATGAGAACTTCGCTCGTTCTGTTTCCACGTACCTTTCCGGTAGGGTGAGAACTTTCGTGAGCATAAACCTTGCGAGCATAGATCAAATAACCTATGAGGAATTCATCAGGTCCTTACCAGCGCCGGCGTTCATCGTTGTTTTCTCAGCGCCCGAATTTGTTGGAAGTGCGATTTTGGAGATGAACCTCGAGCTGTTCTACACGATCCTCGATCTGATACTCGGCGGGCCAGGCACGACGAACGTGAAGCGTCCCCCGACCGAGATAGAGATCAGCATCATGAGAAAAGAAGTGATGAACATCCTGGCGAATTTGGCCCAAGCTTGGGGCGATGTGTACGCCTTTTCACCCACGATAGAGAGTATAGAGAACAACCCGCAGTTCGTTCAGATCGCACCACCGAGCGAGATGATACTACTCATATCGCTGTTCCTCACGATCGGTAAAACTGAGGGCTTCATGAACGTTTGCTGGCCTTCTTCATTGATGGAACCGCTCATGGATCGGTTGAGTTCCCGCAACTGGTTCAAAGTCGCGAAGAAAGAAGAGGCATCTGAAAAACTTCAGAAAGATCTGGTGGAAAATCTGGGTCAAATGAACGTTGCCATAAACGCGGTCCTGGGCGAAGCCATCTTGACCGTGAGAGAGATCTTGGAGTTGGAAGTGGGGGACGTGATCAGGTTGAAATCGCACAAAGATGAAGATATCACGCTGCAAGTTCAAGGTAAGACCAAGTTTTTAGCGAGACCTGGGACCTACAAAGGCTACAGAGCCGTTAAGATCACCAAGGTCGTTGAACCGGAGGTGGAAGAATGAGCGATTTCCTTTCCCAAGACGAATTGGACGCCCTTCTGAAGAGCTTGTCGGATTTGTCCGAGGAAGATAAGAAGAAGATAGAGACGATAGCATCACTGATCTTCGATCCCGCTTCCTCAGCTTTGGGCATGATCGTTGGAAGGGAGACACGTATCAAACCTGTTCAGATCACGCAGATATCTTTGAAAGATTTCATCGAAAAATCTTCGGAAAAGATCGTGCTCGCCGAGATCAAGTTGACCGAAGCCCTACAGGTGAACATGGCGCTAGCCATGCCCGCATCGCTCGTGTTGAAGATAGCCGATCTCATGATGGGAGGCTCGGGTGAGCCGGCCGATCAGAAGATAGACGACATAAAGTTGAGCGCCCTGACGGAAGCGCTGAACCAGATGATCGGTGCGAGCATCACGTTGTTGGCTGAGAAGGCGAAAGGTAAGGTCTCTCTCGGAAAACTCGACGTGAAGGCTGTTGAAGAGAGTGAAAAGGTGGGCACGCTGTTCAACCCCACCGAGCAACTCGTTTGTGTGGAGCTTCAGGTGGACATGGAGAACTCCGCCAAGTCGAGCCTGTGGATGTTCTCACAGCTCAGCGCACTGAGAGAAATTCACGACAAGCTGTTTCCCAAAAAGAAGGAAGAGAAAGTCAAAGTCCAACCTGCAAAGTTTGAGGAGTTCACACCAACCGAGGCGCAGATAGCACAACCTTCCGAGATCCAGCAGAAACTCGAACTGCTCTTCGATGTGCCCTTGAAGATCGTCGTTGAGCTCGGTCGGGCACGCATGACTTTGAAACAGGTGATGGACCTGACGGTGGGTTCGCTCATAGAGCTGGACAAGCTGACCGGTGAGCCTGTGGACATCTTAGTCAACGGCAGGTTGATCGCACGCGGCGAAGTGGTCGTTATAGATGAGAATTTTGGTGTGAGGATAACCGAGATCATCAGTCCGAAACAAAGACTCTACTCGCTGAGAGAAACGAACGGCGTATGAGAAGACTCTTCATTTTGACGTTCGCTCTTTTGTCCATATTCTGTTTTGCTACGAGCCTTCTGTTCGATCTCGTAGAACAGTTTGCAGGTGTCAGGGATTTCCTCGTGGAGTTCGAACTGTCGGCGGAAGTGAAACAGCAGGAAGTAAAAAGAACTCTTCAAACCTGTGGACTTTTGGCAATTAGAAACCTGGAAGATTTCTACTTTTTGATCAAGGAGCCAGCTTTCATTTCGAATCTGTCCTTCGTTTACATATCGCGCATCAAAAGATTGATATTCAACACGGGCAGCGGACTGGATTTTGAGAGTTTAGACATCCCCGTTTCTTCGATAGTGCAATCGGTTCAAGCCGCTATCAGGATATTGCAGACGCCTTTGGTGAGTATCAAGAGCGAGGGAGATTTCATCGTCCTGTCTTTCTCCAGGCTCATCACTCAGCAAGTGCAGGAACCGATAAAAGTGAGGCTCGAAATGAAAGACAAACAGTTGAAGTCCATCGAGATACTCAGCCCATCGGGGGAAGAGAGGATAGCTATAAAGATCAACAAGCTCGTCCTGAACGCGAAGGTGGATGAATATTTTCATCTACCTCGCTGATGAAGCAAGTTCTCCAAACTCCAACCGAACAGCTCGGGAAATTTCCTCTTTGAAAAATTCTCGTCCATCATCACGTTGTGGATGTTCAGCTCGCCTTCGAGCAACCTTTTCACCTTCGTCAGATACCACTCCATGGACTTGAGACACTCTGGTCCGGTGACTTCACCGTGTCCCGGCACGATCCAACTGGGTTTCAATTTCTCGATGAACTTCAGCGCTTCGAGCCACTCGTTCAAGTCGCTGTCTGGAACGATCTCCGCGTGAAAACCGTTGAAGATCAGATCGCCCGACACCAAAACCTTCTCCTGTTTGAAAAAGACGATCGAAGAATCGATGGTGTGTCCTCCCAGACGCTTGATCAAGAGATCTTTATCCTCGTACTCTTCACCGAAGACAAAATTCGCAGTGATGATCTTTTCAACGGGGGGAAGCTTGGATAGATATTCTTCGTCGAAAGTTTCCATCAACGATTTGGTCATCTCGCTCGACACTATTTTGAGTCCCTCGAACGCCACGTTCCCGAAG
>CAYXCE010000137.1:0-4399 GCA_964463395.1 uncultured Pseudothermotoga sp. | reverse complement strand
TTGTAATACGATCTTTTCGGCGAACTCCTGGGGCACTTTCGTGTCTTTCGAGGCGTTCGCGAGTGAAATCAGTTTATTACAGCCTGCGATGGAAAGAAGAATTCTGAAAGCGTACTCACTCTTCACCGTGATGCCCAAGTTCATCACCTCGATCTACTCGTGACGAGGTACACATCGACTTCGGTTCTCATGTTCTGGAGCGCTTGTTTAGGACTGTTCACATAAACATCGATGATGTTCCCCTTTATGAGTAAACCGGTATCTTCAACCAAAAAAAGACCGAAGTTTGGTTTATCGGCGAACTGTGGAATGTAGATGAGGCTTCCCAATGGAACCACCGAAGGATCGGCAGCCACGGTCCTCCATTCTCTCGGTGCGGTTCCGAGCGTTGTGATCCTGAAACTCGGATGTTCAGGTAATTTACCATCGTCCCATTCAGAATAGAAGGTGGCTTCGAATTTTCCAACGTACTTCAAAAGTATTCGAAGGGGGTCTTTCGGTTCTCCATCTATCCATATCTCGAAGTGGAACAGGTCGTTCACCACTCCTATGGTTTGTCCCCTGCTGACCCAACTGTTCGGTGCCACGTTGAGCGTCGAAAGGTTTCCGTAGACAGCGAGCACGCCGTTTCCATGATCGATACGAACATGATAGAGACCTTTCTCATCTTGCAGGATACTCACGATCCTGCCTGGGAGTATCGAGAAAACGCGCGAGCCTTTCTCCAAGCTTATCGTTATACCCGTGGTGATACCAACGCCGGTGGGGCGACCGAAGTTCGACACGACATCTTGCAAGCTCAGGGTTTTCTCGAGAGGATAGGCGAACAGGGCGCTTTTGTCTTCGATGGGTATCTTTATCCTCTGACCGACCAACAATCTGTTGGGATCTTGGATGTTGTTCAGCTCGAGTATGAGTCTGAGCTTTTCTTGGCCCAACCCGTATGCACGCATGATGCTCGAGAGCGTATCGTTCGGTTTCACCACGTACACTATATAGTCTTGATCGAGCCTCAAGAATCTCTCTCTATCGTACTCTCTCACCATACCGCGGAGCATCTCGAGTTCCAAGCTCAACTGTCTGACCATTGCCGTGGTGTTGGCCACGTACTGTTGAAGATCAGAAGGGTTCGTCACGACGATTTGTCTCGAAGAGAATTCCTCGAACTTCCTTTCGATTTCGCGTTTCAAGCTGACCTCAAGTTCTTGAAGTCTAGATCTTGTCTGGAAGAGTTCTTTTTCAATCGAAGAAACGTTGATCAGTGTGGCTTGAGGGGTGAGCGATAAGTTGTCGAAGGCTCTCTCGAGTGCGTTCACCCTTGAAGACAGCTCGATCAATTCACCGATCTGGTTCGATATCGACATGACGCTGTTCTCAAGACTCTTCAATCTTTTTGCTGTTTCTTCGGCGTTCACCTGTGAGAGAAGCTCCTCAGTGCTCCTGACAAAACGTTCGTATGCGAGCTGCTGTTGTTTTTGAGCTGTCTCCAAATCTGAGATTTTGTATATGAGTTGTCTTATGTCGGAAACATTCAGTGCCACGGACAATTGATTGAAGCGCATCTCGAGTGAAGTGATTCGAGCGATGATCTGGTTGACGTCATCTTGGGAAACGATCGGTATACTCTTTTGCTCGCTGATCAACTTTTTCGCTGTCGACAGTTCCTCCGAGATTTTCTTCACATCGCTTTGAATACTTTCGATCGATTTTTGATTCGTATAAACGCTCCTTTCGAGCATTGAGAGCCTGTACTCGAAATCGTCGAGTTTCCTGTTGATCTGCTCGAGTACGCTCCTATCGTAATTCGTACAGCCAAACAATCCAAAAACGATCAAGAAGATGAGGAAACATTTCGACACCTTCATTTTTCGAACGATGCCTCCTGCCATTGTTGCCTGGCCTGTCTTAAATAGATCGAATCTCTCTTGCCGAACTTTTCGAACAGCTCAGAGAACCATCGCACCATCTCTTTTTTATTTCCCAGAAGCTTGTTTATTTCTCCAAGATAGAACAGTGCAGCGATCAGCTGATCTTCACTCAAATCCTGCTGTGTGTAACTTTTCAGGAAAAATTCCAATGCACGATTCAAAGCTTTTCTTTCTTCGTCTAAGGAACCTGCGTCTCTGTACAACCAGGCCAGTTTCAAAAAAGATTCTGCGGCTCGGAAAAATTTTTCCCTGGCCACATAGATGATGCCAGCTAAGTTGTACTGTACGGCGGCGTCTCGAAGACCTTTGCTCTCACTCAGATTGATTCTCAGATCCTGCTTCAACCTCTCACAGAGATTACGAACGATCTGCAACTTGGAATGTGGTAATTCTTCGAAATCATCTTCGAAAGATGTGTACAAACAGTTTGGACAACTGATGAGTTGAAACACGAGTGCGTTGACACCATCGTAAACAGGCTTGAGATCAGGATCACGGCTTTTGATCTTCACCGCTTCACTGAAGAGCTTGATCGCATCGAACTGTTTTTCGCACACTGGACAGAGGTGAGTTTTGAACCAAAACGTCCGCAGAATTTTTTCCTCCAGACGTCCGAATGGATTATACAACACCCCAACGTTCATGAGAGCAACGCCTCAACGAATTCTCTCGCATCGAAACGTCTCAGATCCTCCACACCTTCACCGACACCGACGAACTTGATGGGCAGGCCCAGTTCGTGTTTTATGGCGAGAGCGATGCCACCCTTGGCAGTTCCATCGAGCTTGGTGATCACCAATCCTGTGACGTTCACCATCTCTCTGAAGACTCGAGCCTGTACCAATCCGTTCTGTCCCGTCGTCGCATCTATGACCAACAGTACTTCGTGCGGAGCACCTTCCACCAGCTTTCCAACGACTCTGTGAATCTTTCTCAATTCCTCCATCAGATTTTTCTTCGTGTGGAGTCTGCCCGCAGTATCGATGATCACGATATCTTTACCCTTCGATTTTGCATGGTTCACCGCATCGTACGCAACGGCCGCAGGATCTGCTCCTTCATCGTGTGCTATAACCATGCAGTTGATCTTCTCACCCCAAACTTTGAGTTGTTCTATGGCGGCGGCCCTGAAAGTGTCAGCTGCAGCCATCACGACGGACTTACCCATGGTCTGAAACTGCGCTGCGAGTTTTGCCACGGTCGTCGTTTTACCAGAGCCGTTCACACCCACGATGCTGATGACGCTTGGTGAGCCGTTCAAGTTCAAGCTGTTATCGCCTTCGAGTAGCTCCACTAAGATGTTCTTCAAAATCGATACAGGATCGTCCGATCTTTCTCTTTTGATTTTTTCTATGATCCACGATGTGGTTTGGTGACCAACATCGGCGGCTATGAGCAATTCCTCAAGTTCCTGGAGCGTCTCTTCATCGATCTTGCCACCTTTTAAAAGCTGTCTTATTCCGTCGAAGAAAGCCTTCTTCGTTTTTTCTAAACCTCGTTTGAGTCTTTCAAAGAATCCCACGCTTCATCTACCCCTGTGTGGATCGTAAGAGTCGAGTACCGAAACAGCCTTTTCTAAAATTTTCGAGACGTTCGCTTCGACTCTGATCTGAGACTTTTCACTTCTCAACTTCAACTCGATGAACCCCTCTTGGAGTGATTTTCCAACGGTGATTCTCAACGGAAAACCTATCAAATCGGCATCCTTGAACTTCATGCCGGCAGATATTTCTCTATCGTCCAACAGAACTTCTACGCCTTTACTGTTCAGTTCTGTGTATATCTGTTCGGCGAACTTTTTCTGCTGTGCATCGTTAGTAGAAACAACCGTCACGATCGCTTCGAACGGAGCGATAGACCTCGGCCAGATGATGCCGTCCTCATCGTTGAGCTGTTCGACCACGGCGGCCATCGTTCTGGAAACACCCCAGCCATAGCAACCCATTATGAACGGTTTCAAATTGCCTTCTCGATCCATGAAATAAGCTCCCATGGATTGTGAGTACTTCGTGCCCAGCTTGAAAACGTGCCCAAGTTCTATCCCCTTCATCGCTTGAAGAGGTTCACCACAAACGGGGCACGGATCGTTCTCTTCAACGAGCAACAGATCAGTGTAGTGATCCGGTTTGAAATCCCTTTCGACGTTGGCGTTGATGTAATGATGATCTTCCTTCATACCGCCGACGACAGCGTTCTTCAGATACTTTATTCCGAAGTCTGCCACGATGGGTATTCTGACACCCACAGGCCCTATGAAACCGATGGGTACTTTGAATTTTTCGAGCACTTCGTCGGGGTTGGCCATCCTCAGGGACTGGTCCTTCATGAACACCTTGAGTTTTTCCACGTTCAGTTCCCTGTCACCTTGCACCAGAGCCATGACGAATCCGTTCCTGCCAACGAACAGGAGCGATTTGACGATGCGTTTGGGTTCGACAGAGAGAAAGTCCGCTACCTGCTGCACCGTTCGA
>CAYXCE010000136.1:2823-4460 GCA_964463395.1 uncultured Pseudothermotoga sp. | reverse complement strand
TGAAACTGGATTCCTTCCCAAGATGGGGTTTCTTCGACTCCTCCAAAGTACACCGGAACATCCCTCGGGTCGATCCTCCCAAGGCATGTTCGAAAGAACTTCACCGAACACCTTGACTTTCATTCTTTCTCACCCAGATGAATGATAACACCGAGCTGGATCTTTCTTTTTTTGCAGGTTGATCATTTGAAAAACCGGCCCATAACGGGCCGGTCCGAGGTCTATCGCCGAGCGATCATATCAACCACGGAAAGAAGAAATGCACGAAGAACATCGCTATGACGGCAAAATCAGTCCACCTGTGCATGGTGAGCCATTTTCTCTTCAGGACTTTTCTGAGCAAATAGAATGTAAAGAGTGTCAGAATACCCAGCCACAGTAGAAAACCCGTGTGCAACGAGATGCTTCCGAGGGCTAGATATCCGTGCAGTCCACCCGAAAACAGTAAGGCCACGCCTGTGAATCTGTGTATCTTTGAACCGTAAGAGAGAAATTTCTTCGACCAGGGAAATCTCTTCAAAAGTCTTCGCAGCGGGAAGAGAGAGAAGTTATAGAACAGCAGAACAACGCTCGTCCAGGCCAAGATTTTGTACGTCATAATATTCTGAACCCCACAATGCTGAATCCTCTCAAAACCTCTGGATCTGGATGATCGTGCGAACAAGTTTCACCGAGTTCGCATTCGAAGTGTGTCGTGTAGTCCTTTCCAGGCTGTTCGTCTTCGTCCAAACCGAGTTTTTCACGCCAATCTGAGATGTCGGTCACATCGTACACACAATCGGCCACCATGATGAACGCTTTGTACACCTGCTTTTGAACCGACGCTCGAACGGTTTTTCCATCGAACTTCGAGAGATTCGCTTCATCGAAGACGAGCAAACCTATCGCTGGTACACGCTTGAGAAGTTCCTCGTGGCCTGGGCGCTGCTTTATCTCGTAAGTCAGCTCGTTCCCCATGGGATAGCCGTAATGCGCACCATCTCTAACGGTCCTAGAGTTGCTCATATCGTAGACGACACCGAACGCTGACACATAGGCTTTGTTCTTATCCTTTCCGTTGAAACGAACGAGCTGTTCCGGAGTAAAAACGAGTACTCCAAAAGGTTTTACTCTACTGAGCAGTCTGATGCCGTGTGGCGAGAGCTTCACTATGTCATGAGTGAGTTCTTCGCCCGCGTTGTGCCTGTTTTGATGAACACCACTCCTCCACCGCGCGGACATGGAAACATCGTACACGATCCCACTCACGGCGACTAAAGCGGGCTTATTTTTACCATCGTAAGTTCTCAGTTCATCGATACTGATCGTCAAAAGACCCACGAACGTGGAATCGTTCAAAAGCTTCGAATCGACTTCGGCACGTGTGAGGAACTTCTTGGGGGCTTTGATTTTGTAAACTACACCTTCGACCGATACGAACTCGTCTGTCTCCATGAATCTTTGCAAGCTTATCAATGGAAATTGACCCTTGAACTGAGTTATGTCGAAGTTTGCAAGATCGATCTGCGCCAGAATCACAACCGACAGAAAAACCATCACAAACACGATGACCTTTTTCACACGCATCACCTCTGGTTTCATTCTACCACTTAGATGAATCTAATTTGATGTAAGCATGACAAAACGAAGATAAATCA
>CAYXCE010000136.1:0-2813 GCA_964463395.1 uncultured Pseudothermotoga sp. | reverse complement strand
TTACAATACGATTAACTCAACAAAAAAATCTTTGAGGGAAATGTTCACGAATTTGCATATTGACAGACGTCTTTCAAAACACACGAATCACATTTCGGATCGTTCTTTTTGCAAAATCTTTTTGCATGTTCTACGATCAGCGCATGGTATTCCTTCATGACTTGAACATCTTCAATGACAGTGTGAAACATGCGCTGTATCTCGATGTAACTCGCTTTTTCATTCAACAAACCGATTCTGCTCAAGATCCTTCTGGTGTAGCTATCGACGACGAAGTACGGACGATCCAACGCATACAAGAGAATTGAATCTGCCGTCTCTGGCCCTATTCCATTCACCTTCAACAACTCTTCTCTCGTAAGATCGTTCTTGATGGCTTCAAGGTCAAAGTTGTACTCAGAAAGTTTCTCAAGAAGTTTCTTCAGCCTTTTCGCTTTTATCCTCCAAAAACCAGCAGGCTTTATTAACTGTGCGAGTTCTTCTTCAGACATCTGTATCATTTTCCATGGGTCCAAAGCAGCGTTCTTCTTGAGATTGTCGATGGCTTTCTCCACATTCCTCCAAGCCGTGTTTTGGGTGAGCACCGCACCCACGACGACTTCGAACCACGTTTCAGCGGGCCACCAATTCTGAGGACCATAAGCTTCATATAGTTTTTCGTAGATGTTCTTCAACAGATTCAACGAGAACTCCTCCACTTTTTGAATGCTATCATAAGCATAGGGGGTGAAAAGATGAGGACGAACAAGGAAAAATTGGTCATGATCTCCGTACAGGGAACGATCGTGAAACCTGAGCATACGGGCAGGCACGCTGTTGCACACGATGGGAAGCCCTTCATGCTCCCCGGAACAGGTGGAATCACTTACAATGTAAAGGTGGGAGATCCCGTTTTCGGTTGGGCTGCGGATCATGTCGAGCCAGGAGTTTCCACGGTGCTCGACCAGGAGAAACGTGAATCTGGTCCTAACAGAGGTTACAACTTCTACGCGTGTGTCGGTAACGAAGCAAAAGTTGTGACGGGGGACGCAAAAGGAGCGAAAGGCGTTGTTACCGGGCACCATGGAGGGGCGGAACACGTTCTGATAGATTTTCCCGACGAAGTTTTGGAGAAATTGACGCTCGATGACAAGATACTCATAAAGGCTTTTGGTCAAGGTTTTGAGTTGCTTGATTATCCTGACGTGCACGTGTACAATATAGACCCAAATCTCTTTGAAAAGCTCGGAATCGTTGAGAAAAATGGCAAGTTGTTCGTTCCAGTTGTAGCCGTGGTGCCTTCGTACCTCATGGGGTCTGGGATCGGTTCAACGAGCATGGGTACGGGCGATTACGACATCATGACGGCGGATGAGGAGACTCTGAAAGAGCACAATTTGTTGAATCTCCGCTTCGGTGACATAGTTTACATTCAAGACCACGACAACAGCTATGGACGTTGCTACAGAAAAGGTGCTGCGAGCGTTGGCGTGATCATCCACAGCGATTGCAAGTATGCAGGTCACGGACCAGGTGTGACCATTTTCATGACGTGTGCAAAACCGTTGATAGAGCCGATTTTAGATCAGAATGCAAATATAGGAAGGATTTTAGAGATAGGTAGGTATCGAAAATAGCGAGGAAAGGAGTCGAGAATGAACCCTGGTCCTGAGGTTCGCCTACAAACTAAGAGGGGTTATCCAAAGCTTGGGGCAACGCCCGACGATAGCGGTGTGAACTTTGCTCTGTTCAGCAGACATGGAAGAAGGGTCATACTTGAACTCTATCAGAACTACTATGATGACAAACCATCTCACAGATTCTTCCTCGATCCGATAAGAAATCGTACCGGTGACGTTTGGCACATTTATGTTTACGGTGTTGGGCACGGCCAGTACTACGGTTGGCGCGTCGACGGAGAGTACGATCCTGAAAATGGTAAGCGTTTCAACGTGAACAAGTTGCTGTTCGATCCTTACGCGAAGGCGATTTCCTCGACCATAGATTGGGACGAGCAATACATATATGGTTACGACAGGAACTCTCCGTTGAAAGACCTTTCCTTCTCGATGCTCGATTCAGCTCAGAGCCCTGCTAAATGTATCGTGATAGACGATTCCACGTACCACTGGGAGGATGACAGAAGACCCAAAATACCATGGAAAGACACCATCATCTACGAAATGCATGTGCGATTTTTTACTATCAGTCCAACGTCTAAAGTGAAGCATCCCGGTACCTTTCGCGGCATCTTGGAGAAACTCGATCACCTGAGGGAACTCGGTGTGACCACGATAGAATTGATGCCTGTGTTCGAATTTTCAGTGAATTCTAACACGAACATGAATCCATTCACAGGGAAACGTTTGAAAGACATGTGGGGTTACAATCCTTTAGGTTTTTTTGCGGTGACTGGAAATTACTCAACTGGTGTGAAACTGGGCGAGCAAGTCTTTGAATTCAAAGATTTGGTGAAGGAACTCCATAGAAACGGTTTCGAAGTGATCTTGGATGTGGTTTATAACCATACGGGTGAAGGGAATGAACTCGGTCCCACACTCTCTTTCAGAGGAATAGACAACGAAATTTACTACATGCTCGATCCGCTGAACAAAAGACGTTATTTGAATTACTCTGGTTGTGGCAACACGCTGAACTGCAATCATCCCGTGGTCAAAGAGATGATCATAGACAGCTTGAGGTACTGGGCCACAGAGATGCACGTGGATGGTTTCAGATTCGACTTAGCCGCGATTCTTGGAAGAACACCAGATGGAAGATGGATTGGCGATCTGTCTCTTTTGAAAGATATCTCAGAGGACGCCATTTTACAC
>CAYXCE010000135.1:2340-4602 GCA_964463395.1 uncultured Pseudothermotoga sp. | reverse complement strand
GCGACGAAGGATGCATCCAAAGCCACCGCGACCGCGACGGGATTGAACGGATCGACGTGGACGCCGTCGATCTGGAGCGTGGTCACTTGTCCACGCAAGGTGGTGGGTGAAGCTTGCCCTTTCGTCAGACCGTATATCTGATTGTTGTGAACGATGTTCGTGATGTCTGGATTTCTACGGATCGTGTGGATGAAGTGGTTTCCCCCTTCTCCATAGCTGCATCCATCTCCACTCTCAGCGATCACCACGAGCTCTGGATTGACCATCTTTATAGCGACCGCGGCGGGTAAAGATCTTCCGTGTAGACCGTTGAACATGTGCGTTTTAACGTACTGTGGCATTTTGGCAGCTTGCCCGATACCGGAAACTATCACGACATGTTTTGGTGAAAGCTGAAGCTGCGCGAGCGCCGTCTTCAAAGCCCTCATGATCCCGAAATTGCCGCAGCCTGGACACCACGCCACGTCGGCGTTCGGTACATCGTAATCGCTCGGTTGGAACATTCATTCCACCTCCAACTTTTCTCGAACGGCTCTCAAGACCTGTTCGACGGAGTACGGAAAACCGTCGTACTTGAGGATTCTTTCGTGTGTGTCTATACAGAAAGTCTGCTTGACCAAGTTGGCGAACTGACCCGTGGCGTTCTGCTCGATGAAGATGATCCTTTTGGCTTTTTCGAAATGCGTCCTCGCCGAGGGAGGAATCGGGTAGACCTGTGAAAAGTGTAGATGAGCCACTCTATCGTCCTTCAAAAGTTCGAGCGCTTCTCGAACGATCAAGAAGGTTGAACCCCAGCTCACCAGAAGGACCTCGTAATCCTGTGTCCCGAAGAATTTGGGTGGCAGAGATTTTTCAACGATTTTGTTCATCTTTTTCAGACGTTTCTCCACCATCGATTTCCTCACAGAGGCGCTCTCAGTGATGTGACCGAACTCGTCGTGCTCGTCGCTGTCCACCCGCACCAGACCGTCCCCATAACCTGGAATACCGCGGGGCGAGATTCCATCTTCGGTGATCCTGTACCGTCGATAGCTTGGATCCGTCACGACGATGTGTCTTGTGATGGAAACTTTCGCCAGCTCGTCCACGAGATAGTAAGAATCCAAAAGGTACTGGTCTGTCAGCACGAACGCAGGGATCTGGAACTCGTCGGCCACGTTGAAAGCACGTGCGGTGAGTTCGTAAGCTTCTTCTATACTACCGGGAGCGTAGACGACGCGCGGGAATTCTCCGTGACCAGCGTAGAGCACGAGGTTCAGATCTGCCTGTTCTGTTCTTGTGGGCAAGCCGGTCGCTGGACCTGGCCTTTGACCTAGGTGTACCACGATGGGCGTTTCGATCATTCCTGCCAAACTGATCGCTTCACACATGAGTGCGAAGCCCCCACCGGACGTCGTCACCAAGCCTCGTGCGCCGGCGTACCAAGCCGCTATAGCCATGTTCGCCGCTGCGATCTCGTCTTCAGCTTGCTCGATCAAGATGCCGTGGTTCTTGGCCATCTTCGCTAGTTCCGTGAACACAACCGTGGATGGGGACATGGGATAAGAAGAAACGAAATTGCAACCGGCTGCGACTGCACCCAGTGCGACCGCTTTCGAGCCGCTGAGCAACTGTTTGTGCTTGACCTCTTCACACCTGCTCAACTCGAATTTCAAGTTCAAAGACTTTCCCAGTTCGTAGCCTTTCAGCGCCGCAGAGACGTTCGCTTCTCTGATCTCTTTTGGTCTGTTCGAAAAGTGTTCCTCTATGTTCTTCTTCAAAGCTTCGATGTTCAGATCCATTATACCTGCGAGTACACCCGTGGCGACCGAGTTGGCGTAGATGCGGTTGCCAAAACTTTCTGCGATCTTTGAAAACTCGACGACGACATGGTTTGGCTCGCTTTTAACGAACTTTTCTTCGCCGAGCACGACGGTTGAATCGCTCATTCTCCATCTGAGTCTCTCTATGGCGTTCTCGTTGAGCGCGACGAGCAGATCGATTCTGTCCACATTGGCATGAACAGGCTTGCAAGAGATTCGCAACGTTGTGGAATTGTTCCCGCCACGCACACGGGACATGTACTCCTTCGTTGCGAAGACGTAGAGGTCTGAATCTTTGACCACTCGGCTGAGTATCTCTTCAACCGTTTGAATACCTTGTCCAGCCGCACCGCTCAGCACCACACTGATTTCTTGTTTTCTCTCCACAGTTGCACCTCCACAAACTTCAATTCAATTTAAAGTGTATCATGAGTTTAAATCTGTCGCCATTCAAAGCGAA